>NZ_JBWZQN010000031.1:0-38043 GCF_056724605.1 Prolinoborus fasciculus
GATACAAAATAATTCGGTAATATAGTCCATGAAAAAGCCTTGCTCTGAAATGTTTTGTCTTCGTAACCAAGATATTACAGATGCTAAGGCTTTTTTTTATTTATTTTTTATGTCGAACTCAGGTTAAATACACCCGCTTGACCCATCTGGACTATGTCATGGCTTCACATCAAGACCCGGACATTATCACTTCCATGCCGCGCTGGCTGGTATATACCGATGCCAAAGTGGTGGCATCCAAGCTGTGGGCACGTTTCTTGCCGCACTTAAACTCGGCCTTTATGAGCGACCGGATGAAAGGCAACTGGCTGGACCGTCTGGTGGAGCTTCCGGATCATGGTCAAATCATTCCACTGGGCCAATCTCATATTGTGGCGGTACCGGCGCATTTTCTGCATTCGGTAGGGAATTTCCAGTTTTATGATCCGATTGCCAAAATTTTATTTTCAGGTGATATGGGTGCGTCCATGGTTGAAGATGCCGCCAAGCCACTGGAAAACTTTGCCGCGCATATCCCAAAAATGAAAAGCTTCCATCAACGCTATATGTGCAATAACAAGGTGATTCGTCTCTGGGTGAAAATGGTACGCAGCATGGAAATCGAGATGATTGTGCCGCAGCATGGCACACCATTTATCGGCAAAGAGCAGATTACCCAGTTTCTGGACTGGATTGAAACGCTGGAATGCGGCACTGACCTGATGGATGAAACGGTTTTTACCTGTCCTGAATAGTTCACACAAAAAATAATTTTTTTCTTGTGTGGAAAAACAACATTTTTTATATTTCTTCTCCAAAAAACTTTTTTTTGATAATGAGAACTTATAAGAAATGTTGTCTCAAGTTCCAAAACCGGATGCGTGTTTAAGCTGCGGGGCGTGCTGCGCCTATTTCAGGGTTTCGTTTTATTGGGCTGAAGGAATTCATATGCCTGAGCACTATACCGAACCTGTGACAGCAGTCTATTCATGTATGGCTGGAACCAATCAAAAAAATCCACGCTGTATTGCACTTGATGGCACCATCGGCCAGCAGGTCAGCTGTGGTATGTATGAGCAGCGCAGTTCATCCTGCAAAGAAGTGCAGATTGCCGATGAGCAATGCAATAAGGCACGTATTGCACACAATATGTTGCCCTTTGTCCAGATTGAAACTGATGAAGCCGACAATGATGACAGTTTTGAATATGTCAGCTAAATCCATCCAAAGCAGAGCTTAGGCTCTGCTTTTCACTTCATTAAAATGATCGGGGTATATTTTAAAATAGGGAACTTCATGATCGGACGTATTATTGATACTGTTTTAGCACCCACATAGATCTGCGTGTACGAAGCTTGAATAAAAAAATAATTTTGCAATTGCAATGAAATTTAAGCCGATATTTGTTTATAATAGTGCACGGAAATTACCAGTGAGACTGTTATGTTGACCATCGTTCAAGACGCGTTAACCTTCGATGATGTCCTATTACTCCCTGCCTATTCTACTGTTCTTCCAAAAGATGTCTCCCTAAAGACACGTTTAACTCGTGGCATTAACCTGAATATTCCTCTTGTGTCTGCAGCAATGGATACGGTGACTGAGTCCCGTATGGCAATTGCAATGGCGCAAAATGGTGGTATCGGTATTTTGCACAAGAACATGGATATCGCGGTTCAGGCTGCAGAAGTGCGCCGTGTGAAAAAATTCGAAGCGGGTATGGTCAAAGACCCGATTACAGTCACTCCTGAAACCACAGTACGTGAACTGATTGCGTTGACTCAAGCCAACAATATCAGTGGTGTACCCGTTGTGAAAGATGGCAAAGTGGTGGGTATCGTGACCGGTCGTGATACACGCTTTGAAACCAATCTTGAGCAGCCAGTCAGCAATATCATGACTGGTCAGGATCGCCTGGTGACAGTTCGTGAAGGCGAATCGAAAGAAAATATCCAAGCTTTATTGCAACAGCACCGTATTGAAAAAGTATTGGTGGTCAACGATCAGCAAGAGCTGAAAGGCTTAATTACGGTAACCGATTTCCGTAAAGCTGAATTGTATCCAAATAGCTGTAAAGATGACCTGGGTCGTCTGCGTGTTGGTGCTGCTGTCGGTACTGGTGCAGAAACGCCAAGCCGCGTAGAAGCCTTGGTTGATGCAGGTGTGGACGTGATTGTAGTCGATACTGCACATGGCCATTCTGCAGGTGTGATCGAGCGTGTACGTTGGGTTAAGGCCAATTATCCACAAGTTCAGGTGATTGGCGGTAACATCGCGACAGGTGATGCTGCGCTGGCGTTACTTGATGCAGGTGCGGATGCCGTTAAAGTTGGTATTGGTCCTGGTTCAATCTGTACCACGCGTATTGTGGCGGGTATTGGTATGCCACAGATCTCTGCGATTGATTCTGTTGCCAATGCGCTGAAAGATCAGATTCCTTTGATCGCAGATGGCGGTATTCGTTTCTCTGGCGATATGGCCAAAGCGATTGGTGCGGGCGCAAGCACGATTATGGTTGGTTCATTGATGGCCGGTACTGAAGAAGCACCAGGCGAAGTTGAATTCTTCCAGGGCCGTTACTACAAGGCTTATCGCGGTATGGGTTCATTGGGTGCGATGGCTGGCGCAACAGGTTCTGCTGACCGTTACTTCCAGGACTCTAAGGCCGGTGCCGAGAAGCTGGTTCCTGAAGGTATTGAAGGTCGTGTACCGTACAAAGGCCCAATGGGTAATATCGTACATCAGATGATGGGCGGCCTACGTTCTTCAATGGGTTATACCGGTTCTGCGACGATTGAAGACCTGCGTCAGAATGCCAAGTTTGTGAAAATCACTTCTGCCGGTATGTCTGAGTCGCATGTACATGATGTGACCATTACCAAAGAAGCACCAAACTATCGCGTAGGTTAATTTCCTGTGATTTAAAATTTTAAAAAGCCGTCATGCAAATGACGGCTTTTTTATTTTGGTGTAAAGTGTGACTCAAGGAAAAAAATGGGTGATATCAATCATCCGCTAAGAAGTGAGATAAAGATGAGTTATTTTGGTACGGATGGTATTCGTGGAAAGTTTGGCGAATTGCCGATTACCCCTGAGTTTGCCCTGAAACTGGGATTTGCGGCTGGTAAAGTTTTAAAACGTCATAGTAAAAAATCCAAACCATTGGTGGTTCTGGGTAAAGATACCCGTTTGTCTGGTTATATCCTGGAAGCTGCCTTACAGGCAGGTTTAAATGCCGCTGGCGTTTATGTTCATCTTTTAGGTCCACTACCGACTCCAGCCATTGCTCATCTGACCCGTGCTTTGCATGCCAGCTTGGGTATTGTCATTTCCGCTTCGCATAACCCGTATTTTGACAACGGCATTAAGTTCTTCTCTGCGGAAGGCAAAAAACTGCCAGATGCCTTGCAAGACGAAATTAATCAGGAACTTGAAAAAGATTTTGTGATTGAAGATACGGCGAATCTGGGTAAAAGTATCCGGGTTAAAGATGCTAATGGTCGCTATATTGAATTCTGTAAATCGACGTTCCCGTATCATCTGGATCTGAATGAACTCACCATTGTGGTGGATTGTGCCAATGGTGCAGCCTATAACGTGGGACCTGCAGTGTTCCGTGAACTGGGCGCACGTGTAATTGCGATTCACAATGAGCCGAGCGGTTTAAATATTAATGAGGGCTGTGGTTCAACGCATCCGGAAAGCTTGCAACAAGCCGTGATTCAACATCAAGCGGATTTGGGTATTGCCTTTGATGGGGATGCTGACCGTGTGGTTCTCGTAGATAAAGCCGGTAATCTGATTGATGGCGACCATATTCTTTATATTCTTGCGACTCAAAGCTCGAAAAAACCTGCAGGTATTGTGGGTACCTTAATGAGCAATATGGCATTGGAACTGGCGCTGGAAAAAGCACAAGTGCCGTTATTACGTGCCAAAGTCGGCGACCGTTATGTATTGCAGGGCCTGGAAGAAAATGGTTGGACCATTGGTGGTGAGCCTTCAGGTCATATTCTGACTTTGGACAAGAGCACCACAGGCGATGCGATTATTGCCGCCTTGCAGGTATTAACGGTGATGGTTGAACAGAAAAAAGCCCTGCATGAACTTGTGGCTGACTTTAAACTGTTGCCAAATGTCCTGGTCAATGTACGTTTAAATGCCATGTTTGATCCTTATTCAGTGCCTGCACTGGCAGCTGAATTTGAAAAAGCCGAACAGCAGCTTAAAGGCCGTGGCCGTTTATTGATTCGTAAATCCGGCACAGAACCTGTCATTCGTGTGATGGTCGAAGGCGATGATCTGGCTGAAGTCACCACACTTGCAAACAGCCTGGCAGATGCTGTGCGTGCCAATGCAGCTTAACGGGAACATAGATAATGAGTGATCTGATCAAGGATCTGAGTGAACTACGCCTGAATTATGAAAAAGGCGAGTTACAGGAACAGCAAGTCAATCCGAATCCGCATATGCAGTTCTTGCAATGGTTTAACCATGCACTGGAAGCAAAATTGCACGAGCCCTATGCCATGTCGTTGGCAACAGCCAATGCACAAGGCCGTCCGCATGTGCGTACGGTATTGCTGCGTGGAGCGACTGACGCAGGGTATGATTTTTATACCAACTATGATAGTCAAAAAGGTCTGGATCTGGCTAAAAATCCTTATGCCGAACTGTTGTTCTACTGGCAGGATCAGGAACGTCAGATTCGTATTTCGGGTCGTGTAAAGAAAATATCGGAAGAAGAATCGACCGACTATTATCATAAACGTCCACGCGAAAGCCAGATTGCCGCGCATATCAGTACCCCGCAAAGTGGCATCGTGGCTAGTCGTGAGGAATTGCAGCAACGTTTTTGGGATTTGCATACCCAGGTTGCCAATCAGCAACAGCTGGACAAGCCGGTATTCTGGGGTGGTTATCGTCTCGAACCCGATTATTATGAATTCTGGCAGGGTCGTCCGAACCGTTTGCATGACCGTTTAAGTTATCGCCAAACCGATGCCGGCTGGACTTTAGAGCGCTTAATGCCATAACCATGCAAAAACTGGAAATCAAACAACGTCCATTGCTGACACGCCCTGAAAATTTACCGGGCGTCCCTGCATTTGTGGCCGAGATTCTGGCTCGTCGTGGGGTGGAATCCGAGCAGGAACTTGAGCTCAAGCTGAAGCATTTGCTGGCACCGACCATGAAGGGGTTGCCTGAAGCGATTCAACTGATCGATCAGGCGATTGATCGTGGCCAGAAAATCGTGATCGTCGGTGATTATGATGCCGATGGCGCGACCAGTACTGCACTCATGGTGCTGGCACTGCGCGATATGGGTGCCAATGTCGAATATCTGGTTCCTGACCGTTTTAAATATGGTTATGGACTGACACCCGCAATTGCAGATCTGGCCTTTGTCAGTTTCACACCTGATTTACTGATTACCGTGGACAATGGCATTTCCAGTCATGAAGGAGTCAAACAGGCACAAGATCATGGCATGCAGGTAATCATTACCGACCATCATCTGACGACCAAGCCGACACCAAAAGCCGAAGCCGTGGTCAATCCCAATCAGTTGGGTTGCGACTTTCCAAGCAAAGCACTAGCCGGGGTCGGGGTGGCTTTTTATGTATTGGCCAATCTGTCTACCCATCGCAAGAAACTTGGAAAATCCTCTACTGTAATTACCAATTATCTTGATCTGGTAGCGCTCGGCACCTATGCCGATGTCGCGAGCTTGGACTACAACAACCGGATTCTGGTCGATGCAGGTCTGAAACGGATCCAGCAAGGGCAGTGCCGTGCAGGGATCAGTGCGCTACTTGATATTGCAAAGCGTGATCCTGCTGGTCTGAAAGCTCAAGATTTGGGCTTTGTTTTAGGCCCACGGATTAACGCGGCTGGACGCATGGAAACCATGGATATCGGGATCGAATGTTTGCTGGCTCCTGATCTGACAACTGCTTATCCACTGGCTGAACAGCTGAATCAGCTCAATGTCGAACGCCGTCAGGTGGAAGGTAAAATCAAGCAGGAAGCCTTGCTTGAGCTGGATAAAATCCAGTGGGATGCCACTGAACTACCTGCTGCGTTGATCATGTTTGAACAGCATTGGCATCAGGGAGTGATCGGGATTGTAGCAGGGCGTTTAAAAGAGCAGTTCCATCGTCCGAGTATTGTTTTTGCCGCAGATCAGGATGGGATTCATATCAAAGGTTCGGCGCGTTCGATTGAAGGTATTCATATTCGTGATGCGATTGAACAGGTAGCAGAGCAATATCCTCATTTAGTCAGTCATTTTGGTGGCCATGCAGCAGCAGCCGGTTTAACCCTGAAAAAAGAAAATTTCGCCGAGTTTAAGCAGGTCTTTGAAGTACTGATTGGTGCGATGGATGAGGATTTATTCACTGCGACTTTATGGACGGATGGAGAGCTGCCAGCTTCTGCTTTTCACATTGAAACAGTCGATTTATTACAGAATTTAAGTCCATGGGGGCAAAAATTCCCCCAACCGATTTTTGATGGTGTGTTCAAAATCATGGACTATCGCTGGCTTAAAGATGTGCATCTTAAGTTACGTGTGGCGTTGGAGAATGGGCAGGTCGTGGATGCGATCGCTTTCAATGCAGCGGATAAATATGACTTTGACCCGATGAAAGATACACGATTGGTCTATGAGCTGGATAAAAATGTATTTAATGGCAATATCAGCTTGCAAATGCGGATTATCCATTTAGAACAATAGGCCATAAAAAACCGCTCGAGTGAGCGGTTTTTTTTGCTTTTAATCGGAGAGATTAGAAGCGGAAAGTACCGTTAATACCGAAAGAGTCAGCACCGTCAGTAGTTGTATAGTTCACGCCAGCTGCAATTGCAGGTGTAAAGAATTTTTGTGCGCGTAAACCAAATACTGTATCTGAATCATCTTCTGTAGAATCCGCGATTGATACACCCACACTTAAAGTTGGATCGATATAAAGATCAGCGCCTAAACGATAAGTTGTTTCATCACCGAAATAAGTTAAACCTTCAAAATTGGCAAAATGATTACCAATCTGAGTCACATATTTTGCACGTAAAGATAGTGCAGTATCATCACCTACAGTAACAGCATTTAGGAGGTTAGGGACAAAACCATAATTTGCTACCTGAACTGGATCAACGCTTTCATTAGCTGCACCAGCTGCTAATAGTAGGCCATTAACTGGTAAGTAACCAACTTCAAAAGCATAGCCAGTATTGTCTTCACCAGCAAAGTCAACCTGGTTAATAGTGCCGCTTACATAAAATTGAGTATTTGGAATATAAAACTCGCCACTTACACCAAATACATCAATATCCTCATCGCCATCACCGCTTGCATTTGCATAACCTAAGCCAATATTGCTTGCTTTATTTAGGAAAGCCGCTTCTGCAAGTGGAGAGTTCTTAACTTGAACAGTGTTTAAGTAATATTTTCCATTGATGAAAAATGTATCTAGATCCCCAACATTATCAATATCTGTATTTTCATACCCGACATTAAGTTCAGCTTGGTAAGCATGTGCAGTTCCCAGGCCAGCAAGAAGCGCTGTAGCAAGAGCAAGTTTCTTAAGCATTTAGATTTCTCTCTTTGTTATAAAAATATGACTGTTTGATGAACAGTTGTAACAAATTGTACAGTTTATATTCGCCCCGTCAATGTGCAAAAATACCTAAATGCTTGTTAAGAGTGCAATAAAAAAACCCATCCGAGGATGGGTTTTCTATGAATGACTAATTTTTGGTTTTAGATTAGAAGCGGTACTTCGCTGCTACACCAAAGGTATTGTAGTCATTGTTAAACTGTTCACCAAAGCCGACACGGCCTTCTAAGCTCACTTGCTGGTTAATGAACTTACGTGCATTGATACCAAATTCGCTCTTGTCGGTAATATCATTGTTGTGATAATCAGCACCGACACTCAAGGTTTTGTCGATGAAATAATCTGCTGCCAGATTGTATTCATCTAAATCACCAAACGCTGCACCTGCTTCCAGGTTGATGTCTTTACCGTTGCTAAGTGTAGTGACATATTTAGCACGCAATGTTGGATCTACGCCATCATCATTGTCGTTATCCCAACCTTTTACACCCGCCGCAATCAATAGACCTGGCGCTGGCAGATAACCGACTTCAGCTGCATAGGTGGTTAAATCATTTTCTACATCATCATTGTCTTGCAGATCATGGCCATTGACGTTACCGCTTAAGTAGAAGTCAGAATTCGGTACGAAGTACTCTGCACCTACGCCATAACGATGCGCTTCAGAATCACCAATTTCATTATATTGATATTGCGCACTCACGTTGCTAGCACGATCAAGGAATGCTGCTTCTGCTAATGGTGCATTACGTGTTTGAACTGGATTGAAGTAATATGTACCATCAACGCCGAAAGAACCGCTAGTTCCACCGTTGTCAGGATCAACCACTCCTGCTGATGCACCAATTTCTGCTTGGTAAGCATGTGCTGCTGTACCAGTCATTGCTATTGCTGAAAGTAGTGCCGAAGCAATCGCTAATTTTTTCATGGTTACTACCCCTCAAATCGTGAGTTAAAAACATTACACTTTTTGTTACAACTTTCAGTCTAGAGCAATTCCAAAGATCGTCAATCAAAGGAAAGTTACAGTAATGTGAATAGCGTAATCTTGTGTAATTTTTGCTGAACAAGTGACTGAATAATAAAATTAAATTTATAATGTAGTGTTTTATTAAAAGTGTGTAGATATTGTGGAATCTATTGAATTCGCTGATTTTTTATACAGACCAATAAGAAATCCTAAATTATAAAATCAATTGCAAAATTATATTTCGGTCATAAAACGGGGCTAAAAAGCCGATAAAAATTTCGGATAAAAAGACGCAAAAGAGTCTATGAGATGTTGAAAATTGGATGAGGGAAATACAGGTCTAAATGCTCAAGACATTCGAGCCTTAGACTGAATGGATCGTTAAAATAGCGGAAATAGACTGTGCTATAATATCGGGCTAAGAATTTTGTGCCTAATTTTGATTGAGAGTAATTCACGTGGAAATTAATCCGTATCTAAACCAATTAAAAGACTTAAACGAACGTGGTCAAACACTACGGGGGTATCTTTGACTACGATCTGAAAAAAGAGCGTTTAGAAGAAGTCCTGCGTGAATTAGAAGATCCAACCATCTGGAATGACCAGAGTCGTGCCCAAGCGATGGCCAAAGAGAAAGGCGAGCTTGAAAATGTATTAAATGTGCTGGATCGCTTAAGTACCCAGCTTGAAGATGCACAGGCTCTGCTTGATCTGGCGGTTGAAGCGGATGATGAAAGCTTGCTAGAAGATGTACAGGCTGAACTGAGCACGGCTGAAGAAGAACTGGCCAAGCTTGAATTCCGCCGTATGTTCAATAATCCGATGGATCCAAATCCTTGCTATCTGGAAATTCAAGCTGGTTCAGGCGGTACAGAAGCACAGGACTGGGCGTCTATGTTGCTACGTATGTATCTACGCTGGATTGAACGTCATGGCTTTAAAGCAGAAGTGATGGAAGAATCTGATGGGGATGTTGCCGGGATTAAATCTGCGACGATTCGTGTGGAAGGTGAGTACGCCTATGGCTGGTTACGTACCGAATCTGGTGTACACCGTTTAGTGCGTAAGTCCCCCTTTGACTCGGGCAACCGTCGTCATACCTCGTTCTCTGCCGTGTTTGTGTCACCGGAAGTTGATGACAATATCGAAATTGAAATCAATCCGTCCGATGTTCGTACCGATACTTATCGTGCATCAGGGGCGGGTGGTCAGCATATTAACAAAACAGATTCTGCCGTGCGTTTAACCCATGCACCGACCGGAATTGTGGTGGCCTGTCAGAACCAGCGTTCACAACATGCCAACCGTGACCACGCCTGGAAGCAGTTACGTGCCAAACTTTATGAGCTCGAGATGAGCAAACGTAACGAAGCGGCACAAGCACTGGAAGATTCCAAGTCTGACATTGGGTGGGGTAGTCAGATCCGTTCTTATGTCCTGGATGATTCACGTATTAAGGATTTGCGTACAGGTGTGGAAAATTCCAATACTGGCGCAGTTCTGGACGGTGATCTGGACAAATTTATCGAAGCAAGCCTGAAACAGGGCCTGTAAGAAATCGTTTAAAAGCTGGCGTAACAAAGCTTGTGAAGATTGTGATTATTATATCTAAAATTTTCGATATATAAATCGAAAAAATACGATATAATGGCCGCAGATGCTGAATAAAGTTTCGTTGCGCCACTGATTGTGATGTGCCTATGGACCTTGATCTAATTTTTAAAGCCTTAGCCAATCCGACCCGTCGACAAATTCTGGAGTGGTTAAAATCTCCGGAGCAATATCTGTCTGCGGAAGAGTGTGGTGGCTTTCAACGTGGGGTCTGTGCAGGTCAAATTGAACGTTTGGGCCAGGTTTCACAGTCCACCATGTCCAATCACCTGTCGGTATTACAGCAGGCTGGCCTGATTACTGCGACCAAGCATGGACAGTGGTCATATTTCTCCCGCAATGAAACTTTGATTCAGCAATTTATCGAACACCTACAACAACACCTTTAACAGGTGGGAGTAACGATGGCTGAATTAAATTCTCCTTTAACGCTCGGTGCGTTAGAGCTTAAAAACCGTGTCATCATGGCGCCGCTGACCCGTAGCCGCGCAACTGCTGATCGCGTTCCAACCCCCATGATGGTTGAATACTATGCGCAACGTGCAAGTGCTGGCCTGATCATTTCTGAAGCGACAGTGATTTCTGAAGAAGCCAATGGCTATCTAAATACCCCAGGATTGTTTACCGATGCTCAGGTCGAAGGCTGGAAAAAGGTCACTCAAGCGGTTCATGAGAAGGGCGGTCTGATTGTTGCCCAGCTTTGGCATGTTGGTCGTGTATCGCATCCGGATCTGTTAAATGGTGAAACACCAGTCTCTGCAAGTGCAGTACAACAGGCGGGTCATGTCAGCTTATTACGTCCAAAGCGTCCATACGTTACGCCACGCCCCTTGGAAGTTTCTGAAATTCACGCGATTACCGAGCAATACAAGCAAGCCGCGATTCGTGCCAAAGAAGCCGGTTTTGACGGTGTTGAATTACATGCTGCCAATGGTTATCTGATTGACCAGTTCCTGCAAAGCAAAACCAATCAGCGTGAGGATGAATACGGCGGTTCAGTCGAAAACCGTACACGTTTCCTGCTAGAGGCAACTGATGCACTGATTGAAGTATGGGGTGCGGATCGAGTAGGGGTACATTTTGCGCCGCGTGGTGATGACCATGACATGGGCGACAATGATCCACGTGAAACATTTGGCTATGCCATGGAGCAGCTGGGCAAGCGCAAGATTGCCTTCTTCTTTACCCGTGAATATCTGGCTGAAGACAGTATTTCCGAATATATGAAAGAGCGTTCTGGTGGAGTGCCTTATATTGCCAATATGCAACTGAGTCGTGAAGATGCGATTGAGCTACTGGCAGCTGAAAAGGCAGATGCAGTCGCATTTGGTAAAGCCTATATTGCGAATCCTGATCTATACGAACGTCTGCTTCAGAATGCACCACTTAATGAGCTGAAAATGGAAAATATGATCGGCAGTCAGGTGGCTGAAGGTTATATTGATTATCCAACTTTGGCAGAAGTTAAAGTATTAAGCACCATAGAATAATTCGAAATAAGAGCCACATCGATTAACATGTTGATGTGGCTCTGCTATATTCTGCTCATTGAATCTTTGGACAGGGGCGCAATGTGGCCACTCCATTTTGGTATAACGCAGCCTTGGCGCTGGTTAAACCCTTATATCAATCGCGTATCCGTAAACGTGCGACCGATCCTGAACAATTACAACAAGAACTGACAGAACGTTTCGGCCCGTTTCAGCCACCCAAAAACCTGCATGCCATCTGGTTTCATGTGGTGTCGGTGGGTGAAACCAATGCTGCCCAACCGTTAATTGAACATTATTTAAAACTTGGCCATCCGGTGCTGGTCACCAATACCACCAAAACCGGTCAGGCACGCGCTAAATCACTTTTTTTAAAAGCGCCTTATCTCGATTTGTTTCAAGCCGTGTATTTGCCTGCTGACCAGAAAACTTTAATTCGTGAATTTTATCAAAAGTATCAGCCGAAACTTTTATTGCTGATGGAAACCGAGCTTTGGCCGAATCTGCTGGATCAGGCACCCCAGTTTAATGTGCCAACTGTATTGTTGAATGCGCGTCTGTCTGAAAAATCTGCCAAAGGCTATGCCAAGGTCAAAGGTTTGACCCGTGGCATGCTCAAGAATTTAACTGGTCTTTTGGCACAGGATACAGCCACCCAGCAACGTTATATCCAGTTGGGAATCGCAGCTGAAAAAACCCAAGTTTTGGGCAATATCAAATTTGATATTACTGCGCCCGAGCGCTTTATTCATCAGGCAGATCAATTGAAACAGGAGTGGCAGTTAGGGGGGCGAAAGATCGTCACGTTAGCTAGTACTCATGCTCCTGAAGAAAAAGAAATTCTGAGTGTTTTAAAAGCTGCTTTAGAAGCTGATCCATATTTGGTCTGTATTGTGGTACCGCGCCATCCGGAACGTTTTGATGAGGTGTTCCAAGCTGCACAGTCTTTGGGATTGAAAATCCAGCGTCGAAGTCTAGGGCAACATATTAAAGCAGATACCCAGGTTTATTTGGCCGATTCGATGGGTGAAATGTGGCTTTGGTATGCTTTGAGTCAGGCATGTTATGTGGGTGGTTCTTTAAATGAACCAGGTGGTGGACATAATATTTTGGAGCCGATTGCGCTGAATGTGCCGACTGTTTTAGGCAAAAACTATTTTAATTTTCAGACTATCGTGGATGAGTTCGTTCAGGCAGACGCAGTCGCAGTGGTGCAGGATGCCCAGCAGGCTGCAGAGGTATTACTGGAACTTTTGCAAGATCAGGTTAAGGCGGAAATCTTGAATGCGGCAGCGCAGCAAATTATGCAGTTAAATACGGGATCGCTTGCCAAGCATATTCAGGTGATTGATCAGTATCTCTAAGTGTGTGCTAGTCATATTCTCAATCTACCTTTCTGAGACAACTGGTCATTCGTAGAAGATTTCTACTTTTAAGGGATTAAAAGTAGCAAAAATCCTTTGCGGTACTGAAGGTACTTCCTGTACCTCAGTACCGCGGGCAACATCCATGTCGCCACACACGATTTCAAATTTGGCGATAATACCTAATTTGAATATTTTGCATGTTAATGTTTTGGTTTTATCTTCCTTATGAATATCGTCCTGCTTGACCCACGTCAAACCGAAACTGAACTTTGGTCCATTACCTCAACTCGGCAACTGGAACATTTACAGCAACATCTACAGATTCAGGTGGGAGATACGTTAAAAGTCGGAATTCGGGAAGGTCAGCGTTACCTGACGGAAATTGTCGAAATCTCTGAAAAAGCAGTGCGCTTGAAACCACTGCAAGAAGAAGCTGTTCCAGAAAAATTGCCAGTGACTTTAATTGTGGCTTTGCCACGTCCGAAAGTGCTGCGCCGTCTGATCATGGACAGTGTCACCTTGGGCGTTGAAAAAATCATTTTACTACATAGCTACCGTGTCGATAAAAGCTATTGGCAAACTCCATTTTTACAGCAGTTAAATCATTATATCGAATTGGGGCTAGAACAGGCAGGGGATACGGTTGCTCCAAAAATCGAGCTGTATAAACGTTTTAAACCCTTTGTTGAAGATATCTTGCCGGGTTTGATTAGTACAGATTGCCCGGCTTATGTGGCACATCCTTATGCAGAGCAGGCGATGCCATTTGCGATTGAGCATCCCTGTACGATTGTTATTGGTCCGGAAGGCGGATTTATTCCATATGAAGTCGATTTACTCATCAAAAACGGCTGTCAGGCAGTGAGTCTGGGCAACCGTATTATCCGTACAGAAACCGTGATTCCGTATGTTTTAGGTCGTCTGTTTAGCGCGGGCTGAGGCATCATCATTGCCTTCACCACGATAGACTTTGACTTCCTGTACCGGATACGGAATCGAAATATTATGCTCGGCAAAAGCCTGAATCACCCGTTCCTGCACCGCACTGATTGAAGTTCCGGTGCCTGTTTCAGTGGTATCGACCCACCAGAAAGCTTTTAGGGTAATGGAAAAGTCAGCCAACGCGGTGACATTGACACTAAAGCCAGGCTGGCTCAGGATGGTGGGGTCTTTATCTAAAATAGCGGTAATCAGGTCTTTGGCTTTCTGGATATCATCCTCATAGCCGATCCCCACCACGAATTCGCAGCGGCGACGGGTATAGGCGGTATTGACTGTGACCGCACTGGTGTAGACCGTGGCATTTGGAATCACGATACGGCGGCCATCTGGTGAGCGTAAAAAGGTCGCACGAATCTGGATATCTTCAACGGTACCTTCCATGCCATTCACGATAATATCGTCGCCAATCTTGAACGGTTCACTGAGAAGAATCAGCACACCAGAGAGCAGGTTCTGGAAAATATCCTTGAAGGCAAAACCGATCGCGACCGAACCAATTCCGAGGGCACTCATCAGCTGACCCGGGGTAAAGCCAGGAACCGCAATCACCAGTCCAATCAGAATACCAAAGAAAATAATAAAGGTACTGCCGACACGGTTGAGGACCAATACCAGATTCTGGCGGGTATAAGAACGGTTTTCCAAAGTTTTACGTACGAAAAACTTGAAGACTTTGGAGAGTAACCAGAAAATCGTAATCACGATCAGTGCGATACAGAAATAAGGCACACGCTCCCAGAAGCCCTCCATGATTTTGTCAATGGTGCTGTAGGCATCATTATACTTGGCGGTATGTTCAATCACGGTCTTGGTCGTTTTTTCAGTTGCCTGATGTAACAACTCCGTGGTGCCCTCAGTTACCTGGCTTAAGGTATTGTTTTGCTCTGCCACAAAAATTCCACAATTCAAATTTTGCCTATTTTGCCTGATGTTCAGCAAAAAATTAATAAGGGCTCGAAGTCACCATTGGATAATTTTAAAAATAACGGCGCTGTTGTTAAAAGTATTTGGTGGTTTTTTGCATCATTTCCGTGGGGGTAGGTGTTTGTTCTTCACCGCTCATATAACTGAATAAAGCGATAGATCCCAACAGGCTAAGCAGGGTCAGGATAATCATCAGCCAGGCCAGAATTTTTTCCCAGAGCAAGGTGATCCGTGCCGGACCATACTGATTACTGCCGCGATCGCCCGAACCAAAAACGATATAAAGCCATACAAAAATGTTTACTACCGGCAGTAAAAATAATAGCGCCCACCAGCCACTGCGGTTCATATCATGCAAACGGCGAACGGTCACCACTAAAGCGAAATACACATAGGCCAGAACCATGACCAGTACACCGATACTGGCCAAGCCTTGCAGTGAAATCAGCCAGTTGGGATCTAGAGAATGGGTAGAAATATTCACAATATCAATACTGAGACCCAGTGCAATACTGCCAAATAAAAAAATGAAATACAGAAATGCCGACCAGGCAATAAAGCTCAAGCGTCCGAAGCGGCCTTTCATCGACAGGGGATGATCCGATGCAGGCAGCGCAGGCGGGCTAAAGTAGGGAGATTCAGGCGATTTCATAAAGCGTATCCTGCTAAATCAGATGAAATAACCACAAGCGGTCAATTTTATTTTTAAGGGCTGTGCTACAGATCATACACATTTGCGCAGAAGATTCTGTACTGTAAGTTGTGGTTTATTTTGATTGAATTTGTATAAATAATCTACGACGAAAGCATGATTGCCGGATTTGAAATAAGCAGGCCATACTGCCATTATGCATAAAAAACAATCAACAACGCAGCATTAACCTCTCGTGATGAGATAGAACAAAATCAAGGAAGTGACCTATGCAAGAGATCTATCCAGTACCCGATGAATTTAAAAAAACAGCACGTACGCTCGAAGACCAGTACTTTGAACGTTATCAATATTCTATAGAACAGCCAGATAAATTTTGGGCAGAACAGGCGCAACGTCTGGACTGGATCAAGCCCTTCACCCAAGTCAAAAATACCAGCTTTAACAAAGACGATTTTAAAATCGAATGGTTTGCCGATGGTCAGCTCAATGTCAGTGCCAACTGTCTGGATCGGCACCTGAAAGAACATCCGTATAAACCGGCCATCATCTGGGAAGGGGATCATCCTTCGCGGCACAAGATTATTTCCTTTGCCGAGCTGCATGATGAAACCTGCCGTTTTGCCAATGTGCTGAAGAAAAATGGCATCCAGAAAGGCGACCGGGTCATGCTGTATATGCCGATGGTTTCTGAAGCTGCGATTGCCATGCTGGCCTGTGCCCGGATCGGGGCGGTACATTGCGTGGTATTTGGTGGTTTCTCGCCAGATTCTTTGGCCAGCCGGATTGAAGACTGTCAGGCGAAAATGGTGATTACTGCGGATTCCGGCATGCGCGGTGGTAAGGCCATTCCACTGAAAGCCAATGTCGATGAAGCACTGAAACTGGCGGGTACAGACTCGATTCAAAATGTAATGGTGGTACACCGCACCGGTAACCCAATTGAAATGCAGGAAGGACGTGATCTGTGGTATCACACGGAAATTATGTCAGTGAATGACATCTGTCCACCCGAACCGATGAATGCCGAAGATCCGCTGTTTATCCTGTATACCTCAGGTTCCACCGGCAAGCCCAAGGGCGTGATGCATACCACTGGCGGTTATCTGACCTATGTGAATTGCACCTTCCGTGAAGCATTTGATATCAAGCAGGATGATGTATTCTGGTGTACCGCAGATGTGGGCTGGATCACCGGGCATTCCTATGTGCTGTATGGGCCGCTCTCGAATGGGACCACCACCGTGATGTTTGAAGGTGTGCCGCAATATCCAAGCTGGGCGCGTACTGGACATATTGTCGATAAGCATAACGTCACCATTCTCTACACTGCACCGACCGCGATCCGCGCCATGATGCGTGAGGGCGATGCTTTTGTGCGGGAAAGTGATCGCAGTAGCCTGAGAATTTTAGGATCAGTTGGTGAGCCGATTAATCCGGAAGCCTGGAACTGGTACTACACCGTGGTCGGTGAAAGCCGCTGTCCCGTCATCGATACCTGGTGGCAGACCGAAACTGGCGGTTTTATGATTACGCCATTGCCGGGTGCGACTGATTTAAAACCGGGCTCTGCGACACGACCTTTCTTCGGCGTACAGCCTGCCATTGTCGATGCCGATGGCAAGGAGCTGGAAGGAGAAGCTGAGGGCAATCTGGTGATTAAGGATTCCTGGCCGGGTCAGATGCGCACCATTTGGGGAGACCCGGAGCGCTTTATTGAAGCTTATTTCTCGACCTATCCAGGTACCTATTTTACCGGAGATGGGGCGCGTCGCGATAAAGATGGTTATTACTGGATTACCGGCCGGGTGGATGATGTCCTGAATGTATCCGGACACCGTTTAGGTACTGCAGAAATTGAAAGTGCACTGGTGGCGCATGAATCGGTAGCAGAGGCCGCTGTAGTCGGTATGCCGCATGATATTAAAGGTCAGGGCATTTGTGCCTTTGTGACCTTACAGGCTGATGTTGCCAGTTCAGATCAATTACGTGGAGAACTGGTCAGCTGGGTACGCAAGATTCTCGGGCCAGTGGCGACTCCCGATGCCTTGCACTGGGCACCGGCATTGCCGAAAACCCGTTCCGGCAAAATCATGCGCCGGATCCTGAGAAAGATTGCAGCCGATGAGCTGGACAGTCTCGGAGATACTTCGACCCTGGCTGAACCGCAAGTGGTGGATCATCTGATCGCAGAGGTACAGCGTAATAAAGCTTAAATTTAAACTTTTTAAATACCGGCATCCTGCCGGTATTTTTATATCGGGAATAAGCTCTGCATGCTTTCGGATATAGTGACAGGCTGCAATCTGCTAAGCTCGAGCCATGCTGAATATAGGTCCAAAAACAATGAATATACGACAATCATATCTCGATCAGTCGCCCTTAGAGATTGCCCGGGAACTGGCTGAAACTTTTGCCCAAACTGCAGCAGAGCGGGACAAACAGGGGGGTAATCCCAAAGCCGAGCGTGACCTGATTCGTCAGAGTGGCTTGCTTGACCTGTCCATTCCAAAACAGTACGGCGGTCAGGAGGCAGATTGGCAGACCATTTTTAAAACCATTCAAGTGATCGCCCGGGTCGACAGTTCATTGGCGCATGTCTACGGCTTTCACCATTTGCTGATTGCGACCGTGCAATTATTTTCCCAAGCGGAACAATATGGCCCGTGGTTTGAACAGACTGCCCAAAATAATCTGTTCTGGGGTAATACTCTAAATCCGCTGGACCGTCGTACCACAGCCATAAAAGTTTCAGAAAACGAATATATTTTCCATGGTGATAAAAGCTTCTGCTCGGGTTCGATCGATTCAGATATGTTGTTGTGTTCAGGCTATAATGAAGCCGGAAAATTGCTGATTGGTGTGATTCCTACCCAACGCGAAGGAGTAAGTTTTCTGGGGGACTGGAACAATATGGGCCAACGCCAGACCGACAGTGGTACCAGTCATTTTGAGCTGGTCAAAATTCATGAAAATGAATTGCTGTTAAATCCGGGTCCACTGAGTACGCCGTATTCCAGCCTGCGTCCTTTGATCGCCCAGCTGATTTTCGTACATCTGTTTTTGGGCGTGGCAGAAGGGGCATTTGAAATCGCCAGACAGGGTGTACAGACCCAAAAAGCCTGGTCCAAATCACTGACAGACGATGCGGTGAATGATCCTTTTATCCAGAAGCATTTCGCTGAGTTTTATGTACAACTGGAAGGGGTACGCTTACTGGCAGATAAAGCGGTTCAGGCTTTACAGGCAGCCTGGGAGCTTGGGAATGATTTAACAGCTGAGCAGCGCGGTGAAGTCTCAGTTGCCATTGCCACAGCCAAAATTGCCGCAACCAATACCTCTCTCTATATTACCCAGAATATTTTCCAGGTGATGGGTGCGCGGGCCACCACGGCCAAGCTCAATCTTGACCGTTTCTGGCGCAATGTCCGCACCCAGACCTTGCATGACCCGATCGATTATAAATATCAGGAAGTGGGGGAATGGGTGCTGACTGGAAAAGTGCCTGATCCGAGTTTTTATTCCTGATCTAAAAATAAAACAGCCTCTTTATCGGAGGCTGTTTTATTCGGGATGAAAAAGTTTGGTTTTAAATTTGCTTAAAAGCTTCAATCGCTCTTACACGAGAGGCTTTTAAATCCACAATCGGTTTTGGATAATCCAGTTCAAGATCCGGATTTTTGGCATAGGGTTCATGAATAGATTTAGCATCCAGATGCCCCAGTTCCGGCACCCAGCGGCGAATATAATCCCCATTCGGGTCAAACTTCTGTGACTGGCTGACCGGGTTAAAAATCCGGAAATAGGGTACGGCATCCATGCCGGTCGAAGCACACCATTGCCAACCGCCATTGTTCGCCGCCAGATCACCATCAATCAGATACTGCATAAACCAGCGTTCTCCCAAGCGCCAGTCTATCAGCAGGTTTTTACACAGGAACATTGCAGTAATCATGCGTACCCGGTTATGCATCCAGCCAATGGCTCGCATTTGCCGCATGCCGGCATCGACAATTGGAATCCCGGTTTGTCCTTGTTGCCAGGCAGCCAAATCATCCGGTGCATTGCGCCACTGGATGTTATCGGTATTTTCCTTAAAAGGCCGATGCCTGGATACACGGGGAAAATCAAACAGGGTATGCAGATAAAACTCGCGCCAGAGCAGTTCATCCAGCCAGGTCTGCTGACCGATATCATCAATCTGGAAATAACTGTCCTTAAACAGGGTCTGCATACATTGACGGATCGAGAGAATACCGATATTCAGATACGGTGACAGGCGGCTGGTACCATCGACTGCAGGTAGCTCTCGCTCAGTTTTATAGTGAGCCATTTTATCCTCGATAAAATCATCGAGCAGCTCAAAGGCAGCTTGATCTTCCACAGGCCAGAGCTGGGCAGTATGATCGACAGAATAATCAGCCGCAAATTTTTGCAGATCAAAGCTGGTCAACTGGTCTGGTAATTCAACCGGATCTTGAGCCTGAATGTCAGGGTAACAGCCCGGTATATTCTGAATCAGTCGCTCATAGCACTTTTTCTTGAATGCGCTATAGATCTGATAGGGTTGATTGGACTGGTTACGGATACTGGTCAGTGGAAACAGGCTGCGATCATGATACAGCTCGACCCGGATCTGCTGCTGTTCCAGCATCTGCTGTACCTGTGCATCACGTTGCAGTTCATTCACGCCCACTTCAATATTGGCATGTAGCGTATCAATCTGAAGTTTTTGGCACAGGCTTCGCATTTCGGCCGGCAGGTCTTGCCATAAGGGAACATTTAAAATGATTAATGGAATATTCAGCTGCGCTAACTGCTGCTTTAAGATAATGAGTCGACGCAGATAAAAATCGATTTTAATCCGGGCATCCTGATGCAGCTTCCATTGTTCGGGAGAGAGCACCATCACTGCTATACAGCTGCCTTGCTGGGTGGCATGCCAGAGCGCGGCATGATCATGAATGCGGAGGTCTTGACGAAACCAGATCAGTTGCATTGTTAAAATTCTTGGAAAGTCGTTAGTGCAGAATTTTAAGGAATTGATGGTTTTAAACCTAGCCAGACAACAATTTTATCACATAAAAAAATCCCCCAAGCCGAGCCTTGAGGGAGGGAGTGAATCTGCTGAGATTTATTGGAATAATTATACGGGCTCAGCTTCTTCTTGCTGCACAGGCATTGCCTGTTGTGCTTCAAGCTCACGGACCAAAGGCAGCACCTTCTGGCCAAAATATTCAACCTCTTCAATAAAGTGCAGGAAGCCTGACAGAATCAGATCAACGCCCACTTTTTTTAGTTCGATAATCCGTTCAGCAATCTGCTGCGGTGTCCCGATCAGATTGGTGCGGAACCCGTCATTGTATTGCACCAGATCTTCAAAGGTGGATTTGGCCCAGTTGCCTTCACCTTCCTGACTTGCTGCGCCGGCTTCACGGGTCGCTTCACCAAAAGATTTCACTGCCTGCACATTGGCCTTGCTAATAATTTCCTGCAATACAGCCTGCGCTTCTTCTTCGGTATCCCGTGCAATCACAAAGGCATTTACGCCGATTTTCACCGAGTGATGATTTGCCTTGGCTTTTTCACGAATATCATCGATCTGTTTTTTCAGCTCTTCCGGGGTATTGCCATTGGTGAAGTACCAGTCAGATACGCGAGAAGCCATATCACGTGCTGCCCGGGAACTGCCGCCCTGAAAGATTTCAATATGCGGTTTTTGTAGCGGTTTTGGACTCAGGGTATAGTCTTTGAATTGATAATATTTACCTTCAAAATTAAAGTTATTCTGGCTCCAGACCCCTTTCAGGCTACGGATAAACTCTTCCGAACGGGCATAACGCTCGTCATGTTCCGGCCATTCTTCACCAATGGCATCAAACTCACCGCGGAACCAGCCACTGACCACATTGATCGCGATCCGGCCATTGCTCAGATGATCAATCGTCGCCAGTTGTTTTGCAGCCAGTGCCGGCTTCCATGGACCCGGCAGAATCGCGGCAATGACTTTCAGGCGTTCAGTTTTGGCCAGAATGCCATGACTGAAGCTGACCGATTCATGCTGGTTTTCTGCGTTATAGCCGGCAGTAAAACGGATCTGGGTCAGGGCATAATCAAAGCCTGCCTGTTCAGCGGTTTGTGCCAGACGCACGTTATAGTCATAGCTCCAGTCGGTGCGCTGCTCGATATTACTAACCACCAGGCCACCACTGACATTCGGCACCCAATAGGCAAATACGATATTTTTATCATTCGACATATTCATCACCCTCTGCAATGCTGTGTTCAAGCCACTTGAGTCTTTGGTGCTTTCTTGCTGTGCAAGCGCGATTCTGCGGCATCCAGGCTCGGCACGGCTGCTGAAGGCAGCACTTCTTCCTGTTCGATCTGCTTGTTAATGCCCAGATTTTGACTGGCTTGAATGGTTTTTTCTTTGATGACTTCAGCACGTTGTCCCTTGGCTGGTGCCCATTCAAGAATCGGCAAGGCACGCGCCACAGCCAGGGTAATCCGGTCGCGGAGCAATTCACTGTGAATGGTATATTCAGGGGTGAAATCGCGGTCGGTGGCATAGACCCCAATCGGTAAAGTCTGTGCCTGAAAGAAGCTGAATAAAGGACGCAGTTGATGTTCAAGCACCAGCGCATGACGGTCACTGCCACCAGAAGCTGCCAGTAATACCGGAACATCGACCAGCGCCGTTTGCTCAACAAAGTCAAAGAAATGCTTGAACAGGCCGGTAAATGAAGCGCGGTACACAGGAGTGCCAACAATCAGCGCATCTGCGGCTTCTACTGCTGCCAGATCATTCTGAACGCGTTGCGGCAACTGATTGCGATAAATCGCGCCGCCCAAGAGCGAACCAATTTCACTAAATTTAATGAAATGCACATTGATCGGTGTCGCTTCACCCAGCTCATCCAGAATGGCCTGAACCAAGGCTTCGGTTTTTGAGGGGTGATTTAAACCGCCAGATACGGCAACAATATTTAAGGGTTTTTGCGCATTAAAATTAGACATATTTAGAACCTGAAAATAGGGTTAATCTCGGAATGACCCTATTAATCCCGATTCAGCGAAGGGCTGTAAAATAACGAAAAGCTGAAAAGTTATCTGATTTTGCGATATACGACAAAGGCCTGATTTTTAAGGAAGTTTTTGTGGGTAAGTGAATGATATTTATATTTATATTGAATAAAGATAAGCTTTTTCAGTGAGGAATAAGTGATATATAAAAAAGTGATGAGAATTAAACAATTATTGCAATAGTGCAAAAATGGGCAATTTTGAAGAAAAACTGCATATTATTTTAAAAATTGTAGTGTCTTGCATATCCTTAACTGGGTTGTATGGTTAGAATAGGGACTACCGTGCCAAGATCTCTCTCACGTTGCCTATGAATATTTTAATCGTTGATGATCATCCACTATTTCGTCATGCCTTGATTCAAGCTGTACGTTATAGCCTGCCACAAGCCCAGATTCATGAAACTGCGGCAGTCAATGAATTTTATGAACGTCTAGAAAATGGCCCTGAGCCTGATCTTGTGCTGCTGGATTTAAACCTGCCGGGCGCTTCCGGCTTTTCTGCCCTGGTGCATGTCCGCGCACAGTATCCGTCTTTACCGATTATTGTTGTGTCTGCACATGAAGAAGTCAGCATCATCCAGCGTGCGATCGCGCATGGTGCGATGGGCTATATTCCTAAATCTGCTCACCCAAGCCATATCGGTGAAGCGATTCGTGAAGTGCTGGAAGGTGAAATCTGGTTACCGCCAAATCTGCCAGCCAATATGAATTTTGATCCGCGTGCTGCCGATGAAACGGCTTTGGCAGAACGGATCCAGTCTTTGACGCCGCAACAGTTCCGGGTATTGATGATGGTGGCTGAAGGTTTATTAAACAAGCAGATTGCTTATGAACTGGATGTATCAGAAGCGACGATTAAAGCGCATGTGACTGCAATCTTCCGTAAGCTTGGCGTACAAAACCGGACACAAGCGGTATTGGCCATTAATGCACTGAATATTGAAGACCGCAAAATGTAAATTCTGCATATACGAATTGAAAAAGACCTCCTTGGAGGTCTTTTTTATGGGCAAAATCTGCAAAATTGAGTGCAAAGGCCTGAATCAGCTAGGCGATATAATCCTGCTTGCGGGTGAAATCATCACAAAACAATGGATTTAAGGCACATTGCAATTCGTCAATCTGCTCTTCGGTGACATAACCTTTCGATTTCAGATATTCCGCCACGCGATCATCACGCAGACTCAGGAAAGTCGCATCATAAACACCGAGATCGACAAATAGTGCTGCAGTTTCCAGACTGTTAAAACGATCCAGATAAACTTCATTGTCATACATCAGGAAGACATGTTCGTCGCGCGTACTCGGATCGACATGTAAACGTTGTGCCAGTTCATGTGGGCAGGTTTTGATAAATAACAGATCAGACAGCTCATCAAACTGGCTGGTGTCCAGACA
This sequence comes from Prolinoborus fasciculus, assembly GCF_056724605.1. The sequence goes on from NZ_JBWZQN010000031.1 coordinate 24,101, forward strand.
ATCTTCTTCATTTTTGACTTTACCCAGCCAGGCCTTAAAGACCAGTACCGCGCCACCACGCAGCAACATGCTCCAGATCTGATGACGGGTCTTTGCCGGAAGATCCTCTGTTTCAGCTTCTAAAGACTGAATCAGCTTGTCTTCCTGTTCAGCAATCTTTTCAAATAGACCCAGACCTTGCGGCTTGTAGGCATAAGGTTCAAAGACATCAAAATGTAATTCATCAAAGACTTGCAGTGCCAGAGGGACTGCACTCTGATACAGCGTTTCCAGTGCCTGATACTGGGCATCATTCAGCTTGCTGTATTTAAAGATCTGTGCCCAGTCAATGCTTGGCAATAAGGCATTGGCGCCATATTGACGGTGAAACTGCTGGGTCTGATTCAGGCCATGGTTTTGATCTATGTTCATGTGAAGAACTCCGATATGCAGAAATAGATCAGCGACCAAAAAATTAAGGCTGCATGAGATGGGAACTGATCGTTTCTTATTCCTCTATTTTTAGAGCCAAGTACAAGGGATAAAAATACGACTAAAGTTATAGTAGTGGAAAATTACTCTTTAATTTTTATTAAAAACAATAAGATAGTTAATTGTAACTAAGTGTACACATGTACATTAATACATTCGTCAGTTTTTGCCATAGCGAATTAAAAAATGAGCATTTTGGTCAATTTATTCAGCTGTATTTTCGGCATATTTGCTGCTTTTAGCACATTAGAATAAATTTTATGCAAGCTAGGTAAGTTTATGTGGCAGTAGAGTATAAAAAATGCCCATTTCAGGGTGTGAAATGGGCATTGATCAGATCGTTATCTACTTAGGAGTCGGAAATTTTCAGTCCAGATAACCATGAACGTAATGAGGCCGGTTTCAGCGGTTTTTTCAGCAGAACAATGTTTAGCTCTTTTAGACGTTGCGGCAATTCCGGATCGGAATCGGCGGTAATCAATGCGACCGGAATATCCTTCGAACGATGTTCCAGAATGAAATCCAGACCGATCTTGTCCTGATTCAGATGTTGATCCACCAGCCAGACCTGAATATTTTCCTGCTGAATCAGCATGGCTGCTTGTTCAGGTTCAGTGGCTTTAAACACCTGATAACCCCATTTGGTCAATAAGGTCGACATGCCTTCCAGAATGGTTTCATCATTATCCAGACATAGAATCTTAAAGGCTTTGCTCTTTAAAGGTACGGCCTGAACCGGTGCTGCGACCACTTTCGGTGCTTCGATCACAGGCACTTCAATCATAAAGCAGGAACCTTTACCCAGCGCAGAAGACACATGTACCGGATAGTCCAGCATGCTGGTCATGCGTTGTACGATCGCCAAACCTAGGCCCAGACCCTGTTCACCCCAAGGCGAGGTGTGGCCGCAACGTTCAAATTCCTGAAACAGTTTGATGCGCTGTTCTTCGGCAATGCCCGGGCCAGTATCCCAGACGCCAATACGGATATGATTCGGTCTGCTGCTCGAACGTAATACACCGACCACCACTTTACCTCTGGCAGTATAACGCAACGCATTGCTGACAAAGTTCTGGATAATGCGGCGAATCCATTGTGGATCGGTATCAATCCAGAACTGTGCATCATGCACACTGAACTTGATACCACGCTGTGCAGCGATGGATTTGAACTGGAGTTCCAGATCGCTGAGCAGGTCATGCAGCGGATAAGCCTGACGTTTCGGCTGAATGGTGCCGCCTTCCAGTCGGGCAATATCCAGCAGGGCAGACAACATGCTTTCTGCACCATGCAAAGCACGATCCAGTTGTTGTAAGGTCTTGCGGTCTTCATCATTCTGCACACTTTGTTCGAGTGCGGTACTGAACAGGCGCGCGGCATGCATTGGCTGCAACAGGTCATGACTGGCGGCGGCAATGAAGCGGCTTTTTGACATATTGGCCTTATCGGCCTGTTCACGCGCCAGTTGCTGCTCGGACAATGCATCGGCCAGCTGCTGGGTACGGTCCTGAACCCGGGCTTCAAGTACGGCTTCATTTTCACGGAAGGCAGTAATATCGGCGAAAGTGGTAACGAACCCGCCGCCTTCGATCGGATTGCCGCGCATCTGAATGACGCGGCCATCTTTACGAATCCGTTCAAATTCATGGGCACTGCCGACCTGCATCCAGTGAATCCGTTTCCGTACATGTTCTTCAACCGAGCCCGGGCCACATTCACCACGTTCAGCGTTATAACGGATCAGGTCTGCGATTGGACAACCGACATAGACAATATCGGTCGGATAATCGAACAGTTTCAGATATTGATTGTTCCATGCGACCAGGCACATATTTTCATCAACTACGCTGACCCCTTGGGTCATGTGATCAATCATGGTCATGATCAGGTTCTGATTAAAGCGTTGCCATTGCGAGGCCTGATCGAGAATATTGGCGACCTGACCCAATGCCAAACCATTATTAACCATAGCTGTGGTCAACAGGGTACGTGCCGAGGCTGCCCCGATAGTCCCCGCCAGATACTGTTCGGTGAAACGCCACCACATGCCATTGGCACTGCTGTTTTCATTCAGCTCAACACTGTTTTGGGTGCAGAACTGCTGGAAAGCGCGTGTGGTTGGGCCTTCGCCGGTAATGCGTTTAGCTAGGGTAATCAGATCACCGACTTTTAAACGGGCGACATCCTGATGCGAATAGCTGACCTCGTTAGAAGGACTCTGCGAGGGTAGTGGCTTGGTTTCATAATAGAAGAAACTTTCGGCTTGAATCTGTTCGGCAATACTCGGACGGAAAATACGGGAAATCCAGATATACAGCAGGGTATTTAAGCCCAGTGCCCAAACTACGCCATGCGTCAGTGGATCAAAAGACTCAAAACCGATCAGGGCTTCCGGTCTTAACCAGTTCCAGCCAAAAGGCCCTTGATTCAGCAAGCTTTGGCTAAAGCTGCTATAGGCTTCTGGCAGGCTTCGCAAAATGGTTGGAAACAGCAGGGTATAAGCCCACAAGGCAAAACCGGTCAGGAGTCCAGCATAGACACCCTGTTTACTACCGCCACGCCAGTACAGGCCACCGATCAGGGCAGGGGCGAATTGTGCCACCGCACTAAATGCCAACAGACCAAAAACCGACAACTGGTCAATATCATTAAAGAAATTGAAGAACAGGAAGCCCATCAACATCACGCCCAGAATACAGACCCGGCGGGTAAATTTCAGCACCAGCGGCAAGCGTTTGTCATGCCGGGAAATCAGCTTTAAACGCCACAACGCCGGCATGATCAGGTCATTGCTGAGCATGATTGACAGTGCCACGGAAGACACCAGCAGCATCCCGGTAGAGGCAGAGAAACCACCCAGAAATGCCAATAAGGTCAACCAGTCCTGATTATAGCTAAGTGGTAAGGACAGGACCGCCACATCCGGAATGGCCAGATATTGCGGTGCAGCATGTAGCGCCCAGCTGGCAATTGGAATAATCGCCAAGGTAGTCAGAATCAAATAAACTGCAAACCAACGCCGCGCACCACGAATATGTTTTTCATCACGTAGCTCAACCACAGCTACATGGAACTGACGCGGCAGGCAGATAATGGCCAGTGCCGCGAGCAGGGTCTGAATCCAGAAACTTTGTGGCACGCCAAACAGTTGTACATCATGAAAAGTAGTGCTGATATCGCTACTGATCTGTGCCAGATTTTCTGGTGCTTCAAACATAAAGAAACAGGCAACTGCCAGCAGGGCGAAGAGTTTGACAAAAGACTCAAATGCCACGGCCAGCATCAGGCCGCCATGCTGTTCAGTATTGGCAATCTGCCGGGTACCAAACATCATCGCCAGTATTGCCAGAACCCCAGTCAGAAACAGTACGCCATTGGTCGTGCCGGTTACACCTGCGGAAGGTTCCAGAATGACGGCGGCACTTAAGGCAATCGCACGTAACTGCAAGGCCAGATAAGGCACAATCGCTACCACTGCCAGAATGGTTACCAGCGAGGCGAGGGGACCACTTTTACCATAGCGTGCTGCGACAAAGTCAGCGATCGAAGAAATGGCATGATGTTGTCTCACTCGTCCCAGACGGCGCCAGATGTCATAGCCGACAGCAACAAAGAGCAGCGGACCCAGATAGATCGGCAGGAAAATAATCCCTTCACGTACCGCAGCACCCGTGGCACCATAAAAGGTCCAAGAGGAACAGTACACCCCTAAAGTTAAACTGAACAATAACATGCGCCCACGGGTACTCAGCCGGCTGGCATGTTTTTCTCCGTAAAAAGCGCAGATAAAGAGTAATGCGATATAGAGGGCAAGTACCCCTATGATGAGCCAACTGTTCATATAGCCTGATGTGTGCTGAGCATGCCGCTATGATAGCGCATCATGAACGCTGCAGTTTAAATTGATCATTTTTTAACGACCAAAGTCTAAATTACAAGCACATACGAATCTTGTTAACTTGTGATAGTGATAATTCGAATTAAAAATAGTAGGCCCAAGGTTGGGCTACAGGAGTAGTAATTATGGATGAGGTACAAGTAGATCGTATTCTACAAAATCCAAAATTCAAGGAAATGGTCCGCAAGAAAAGTATGCTCAGCTGGACGTTGACCGGCATTATGCTATTTGTCTATGTGGGTTTCATGTTGCTGGTTGGTTACAACAAAGAATTTCTATTGTCTTCAATTTCAGGTGGTGTGACCACGTGGGGTATTCCACTTGGTCTAGGTATCATTGTCCTGTCGTTTATCTTGTGTGGTGTGTATTCCTACATTGCCAATAACAAACTTGATCAATTGACTGAAGAAGCAATCCGTGAAGTCGAAGCGATTGCGCATGAAAAAGGACACCACTAAGATGAAATGGAATTCTCTTATTGCCCTAGCGACCACGATAGTGGCTTCAGGCGTTGCATTCGCTGGTCCTGATCTGGGTGCAGCAGAACAGCAGGCGACCAACTGGCACGCGATTATCATGTTTGTGATTTTCGTAGGTGCTACGCTGTTTATTACCAAATGGGCAGCAAAACAAACCACCAATACCAAAGACTTCTATACTGCCGGTGGCGGTATTTCCGGTTTCCAGAATGGCCTGGCGATTGCCGGTGACTATATGTCAGCTGCATCGTTCCTGGGTATTTCCGCGATGGTATTCCTGTCCGGTTTTGATGGCTTGCTGTATTCACTGGGTTTCATGGTGGGCTGGCCGATTGTATTGTTCCTGGTGGCAGAACGTCTGCGTAACCTGGGTAAATACAACCTGTCAGACGTAGTGTCTTTCCGCTTGCAGGAAAAACCGGTACGTACCTTGGCTGCTTTAAGTTCACTAGTTGTGGTCGCGTTCTATCTGATTGCACAGATGGTGGGTGCAGGTCAGCTGATCAAACTTCTATTCGGTCTGAACTATAACATTGCAGTCGTGATCGTTGGCTTGTTGATGATGGCCTACGTGATGTTCGGCGGTATGTTGGCAACCACTTGGGTACAGATCATCAAGGCGGTGATGTTGCTGTCTGGTGCAACCTTTATGGCATTCATGGTTATGAAAGGTGTGGGCTTCAGCTTTACCAACATGTTTGAACAGGCGATTGGAGTCTACTCAAAAGTACATGACTTGAGCCTGACAGATGCGACCAAAATCATGGGTCCGGGTAGTCTGGCATCTAATCCGATTGATGCGATTTCTTTAGGTCTGGCATTGATGTTTGGTACCGCAGGTCTGCCACATATCCTGATGCGTTTCTTCACGGTAAAAGATGCCAAAGAAGCGCGTAAATCAGTCGTAGTTGCTACAGGTTTTATTGGTTATTTCTACCTATTAACCTTCATCATTGGTTTTGGTGCGATTCTCTATGTATCGAACAACCCGCAATTCCTTGATGTTGCGAAAATGGCAGTGACTGGCAAGCTGGAGCTGGTGGGTGGTAATAACATGGCGGCGGTTCACCTGTCTGATGCAGTCGGTGGTGACCTGTTCATGGGCTTTATTTCTGCAGTTGCATTTGCCACGATTCTTGCAGTGGTTGCAGGTTTGACCCTGTCAGGTGCTTCAGCAATTTCGCATGACTTGTATGCCAACGTGTTGAAGAAAGGCCAAACCACGCCTGAATCGGAACTACGTATGTCTAAGATTGCGACTTTAGGTCTTGCGATCTTCGCGATGATTCTCGGGATTCTGTTCGAGAAACAAAACGTAGCCTTCATGGTCGGTCTGGCATTCTCTGTTGCGGCATGTGCCAACTTCCCGGTACTGGTATTGTCTATGTTCTGGAAAGGCTTGACGACACGTGGTGCAGTGATTGGTGGTGTTGCAGGTCTGGTAACCGCAGTAACCTTGATTGTGCTGTCTAAAGCAGTATGGGTCGATACTTTGGGTATTTCTGATACGCCAGTGAACCCGTTCAATGGTCCTGCAATCTTCGCGATGCCATTATCATTCTTGTGCTGCTGGTTGTTCTCTGTGACGGATAATTCGGCACAGGCTCAGGCAGAACGCAAAGCCTTTGATGCGCAGTTTGTACGCTCACAAACCGGTATTGGTATCTCAGGCGCATCGGATCACTAAGATCTGCGCTACGCTAAAAAAGCCCCGTCAGGGGCTTTTTTTATGGAGATATCATCAAGTTTTTTCTTTAGGATAAATGCCGTATTGCATTGAGCTGGCTGGATTTGTGCAGTGTTATTTCAGTAATTTTCATACAAATCGTATATCTGCAAGTGGCTTTGAGCATGCTATGTTAAAAGCTGTTAACAATAACAATGTATTCCCTACATGAAGATAGTAACAAGAATAGCAACAAGAAGGGCATTATGAAGCAATCTCTGCAGCAGTTCTGGAACAGCTTTACCCATTTGCCTTCGGCATGGCTGTTGTGCCTGCAATTGCTGATCCTGATCTTGTCGGTATTGAGTTATGGAAGCATGTCTTATCGGGCGGGAACCTGGGTACTGGGTGTTCTGGTTTTGCTGGTGATTGCCAGAGTCATTCGCCAGACTCCGATGTTTACCATTTTAGGACTCAGCTTTGTCGCCGGTGCAATTCTCTTTTCCTCCCTGATTGTGCTGGGACTGCGTTATACCTGGATCCATGTCACCGCCCACCTGTTTGAAGCTGGTGCTTATTTTAGTGCAGCCTATGGCCTACTGCGTTATATGTTTCATGACCGTTATCTGACCAAGGATGAACTCTTTGCCGCTGGCGCAGTATTTACCTTGCTGGCCTGGGGCTTTGCCTTCCTCTACAGTATCTGTCAGCTGCTGGTGCCGTACAGCTTTTCAGACCCCGATCTGCAAGCCTATCAACCCTGGCTGGATCTGATTTTTCTTAGTTTCAGTGTGCAATCTGCAACAGGACTGTCTGATATCATGCCGGTCAGTCCGGTCGCACGGATGCTAGCCATTATCCAGATGTTTGTCGGGGTGATGTATCTGGCGCTGATTGTATCCCGCTTAATTGCCTTGCAATATATCGCACGTCTACCGCATAAAAAGAACGTGAAAAATAGAGAAAACCCGCCTGGGCAATAAGACTCATCCTTTTATTGTATTTGTTACAGTAACTTAACGGCTTTATTTTGTGTCACATCCTAAAATAGCAGGAGATCTAGCTCCCATAGACTGAATCTGTCTGATCATTTTGACCTTACCAATAATTATTTGACGCTGTTTGTCGATCCAATTTTTAAAAAATGGAGGATGTATGCCTTCCACAAAACCATCCTGTTTTGCCAATATCAATCCAAATGTTTTTATTAGTACTGTCGCCATTATTGCGATATTTTTAGCGTTGGTCGTATTTGCACCCGATGCTTTTTCAGTTTTCACCCAGCAACTGAACCAGTGGATTACTACGTCCTTTAGCTGGTTCTATGTATTGTCGGTGGCGATATTTCTCATCCTTCTGGTTTATATTGCCCTGTCGGATATGGGCAAAATCAAACTGGGACCCGACCATAGCCAGCCGAAATATAGCAGCGCCTCTTGGTTTGCGATGCTATTCACCGCAGGGATGGGGATTGGCCTGATGTTCTTTGGTGTGGCCGAACCGGTGATGCATTATGTCACGCCACCTGCCGGTGAACCTGAAACCGTACTGGCTGCACAACAATCTATGCGGGTCACCTTTTTCCACTGGGGCTTACATGCCTGGGCCATTTATACGCTTGTTGGCCTATCGTTAGCTTATTTTGCTTATCGGCATCAATTGCCTTTAAAAATCCGTTCGGCCTTGTATCCGCTGATTGGTCAAAAGATCTATGGACCGATTGGAGATGGCGTCGATACCTTTGCCACCATTGGTACGGTATTTGGTGTCGCTACTACGCTTGGTTTCGGGGTGACCCAAATCAATTCAGGTTTGAACTATTTGTTTGGCATTGAACAGGCACCCAGTACTCAGGTCATTTTGATTATTGTGGTCAGTGTCATGGCGGCGACTTCCGTATTTTTTGGATTAGACAAAGGAATTAAACGTTTATCTGAACTAAATTTGGTACTTGCACTGCTGTTGCTGATTTTTGTCTTTATGGCAGGTCCGAGTATTTATCTGTTACAGACTACTATTCAGAATGCCGGCCAGTATGTTTCAAATCTGTTCAGTATGACCTTTAATCTGTATGCCTATCAGCCAAGTGGCTGGATTGGGGGCTGGACCATCATGTACTGGGCCTGGTGGATTTCCTGGTCGCCATTTGTCGGGATGTTTATTGCCCGGGTCTCGGAAGGCCGCAGTATTCGTGAATTTATCGTGGGTGTATTGCTGATTCCGACTGGATTTACCCTGATCTGGATGGGCTTTATGGGCAATGCCGCACTGTACAGCATTATGCATGAAGCCAATACTGGCTTATTAGAGGCAGTTCAGCGTGATTCATCAGTGGCCCTATTTGAGTTTCTGAACAATCTGCCTTTCAGCTCAGTGACCAGCATCATTGCAACTTTACTGGTCATGCTGTTCTTTGTGACTTCTGCCGATTCAGGGGCATTGGTGACTGATTATCTGACAGCGAAAAGTGATAATTCACCGACTTGGCAGCGTCTGTTCTGGACCGTACTCATGGCTTTATTAGCCATCATCCTTTTGCTGGCCGGTGGCTTAGAGGCCTTGCAATCGGCCACGATTATGAGCGCTTTGCCATTTACATTTATTATGCTGCTGATGTGTTGGGGATTAATCAAAGCCCTACATCTGGATGTCACCAAAATGCATGCACTGCAAGCCGCACGGATTACCCCGCGTGCGATCCAGAATCCACGCAGCTGGCAACAGCGCTTAGGCCTGATCATGCATTATCCGCATACTCAGGAAGAGGTGCAGCAGTATATTCACAATACGGTGAATAAGGCATTTCTCAGCTTTCAAAGTGAATTGAAACGGCGCCGATTACATGTAGCGATTAGCCCGCTAGAAGACGGTATACAGCTCCGTGTTGATCATCAGGATGAAATTAATTTTATCTATCAGGTCAATGCCACTCAGACTTTAAGTCCAAGCTTTATGGCTGAACTGGAGAATGCGGGAGTAGATTCCTATCAGGCAGAAGTCTTTTTAAGAGAAGGTGGGCAGGGTTATGATGTGATGGAGTGGACGCAAGAAGATCTATTGCAGGATATCATTGATCAATATGAACGTCATTTGCACTTCTTAAGTCTGGTACGTACGCCTGAGTAAACAGAGTCATAAAACAATAAAAAAGGACGCAATATGCGTCCTTTTTTGATTCAGAATCTAATCAGAAATTAGAAACGGAATTTGGCATTTACGCCGATCGTTTGAGTATCACGAACTTGAGCAGTTTGCGCAAGATTTGCTTCGTAGTTAGCATTTACATAAGATGCGCCAACTGCAACAGCAGGAGTAATGAAGTAGTTTACGTTCGCGCCCCAAGCTTTGTCTGGAGAACCAGCAAAGCTAGATTCCATATAAGAAGCACCAACGCTTAACTGTGGGTTAAGGAAAAGAGTTGTACCTAAGTTGTAGGCAGTATCTTCACCATAAACTAAACCGCTTTCAAAACCAATTGACATGTTAGTACCGTCGATTGCACCAACGTATTTAGTACGTGCAGTGATCGCATCTGTCTTATCAGCAATTGTTGCAGATTCAAGAGCAGCTTTAGCAACGCCGTTAGACACAATATTGAATGCATCTAAAGAAGCTTGGTCAGCAACGCTGGTATAACCAACAGCAACTAAGAAGTTAGGAGCAACTAAAGCACCAAGTTCTAATGCATAACGGTCGCCTTGATCGTCAGTTGCGTTAGCAGTTTTGCTATCAGCAATGGTATGGCTATAAGAAGCGCTTGCATAAACAGGCACAACTGAAGTTGGAACGTAAGCTTCACCTTTTACGCCGTAAGTATGATTTACAGTACGTGAACGTCCAGCTTCTTCTTGACCGTTTTCGCCATAGCTATACGCTAGAGCAACATTAGAAGCTTGGTTCAGGAAAGCAGCTTCAGCTAAAGGACCTTTAGAAGCGTCTACATCTTTGAAGTAGTAAGTACCTTGAACAGCGCCAGTGAAGTCTTTGTCATTTGCAGTGTTGTCGATGTACTCTGACTGACCTTGAACTTCGAATTGATATGCTTGAGCACCGGTCATCGCTAATAATACAGCAGTGGCTAAACCTAGTTTTTTCATGATATTTACCATTTTGTTACAAAAGATGTACAACATAAAACGTATTGTATTGTAACAATTTATTAAGTCAATCCAATTCGAAATCGCTATTTTTTTAAGCTAAATCATTGTATTAATTTTGTGTAAAATTCAAGTATTAGGCTCCGAAGCTATTTTATATAAAAACTCTTGTATAACAAAAATCTAGACTTTAAATATAGAATCGGGACTAAAGATTAAGGAGAAATTATGTTGTTATTTTAATCAATTAATACGATTAATTATAATATATTTATCTATTAAAACAATTAATAATAGGTGAGTTAATTCATAAATGTGTCAAGAAGTGCAAAATGTCTGGCGCATCAGGTCTTTGATTGGATTGCTTGATCTTAGAGCATCATCAGCTTGGGCTTTAGAGTGGATGTCTGTTTTTTGAGCTAAATGGGCATGATTTATAATCTTGACTGAAGCAATCGACTTTACATTTTTAGGGGAATTTTACATAATATGAAAATCAAGTTAGAGTTCACACTTTCATAGTGATTTAGCCTGGTTCTCCACAATTTTTTGTTTTATCGCCCAGCTTTCCCCAAGGTTGGGCTTTTTTTTTGTTCCGCATTTTTTATTTCAGATCATCCTGTTTCTAAAAAAACCTTCAACTCAAAACAAGAGGAGGAGAAGAAATATTATAATAATTTTAAGCACCAAAATAGTGCATACTTAAAGGTGAAAATATCGACCTAAAATTTAATAGCTAAAAAAAACCCCGATTTTCATAGAAAATCGGGGTTTTTTCGCCAAAATTTGCGGGTAAACTAAAATATCTGCTGAGGAATAATTTAACTCGCCCTAATGCGGTGCATTATGCACCCAATTGTTGCATGTGTAAATAGTGCGGAAAGCAAGTTTTGATATTTTTTTTAATGCTTAAAAGTCCTGTATTTGTGTTGTATTTTTTGTAGGATAAAACCCATAAAACTTTAGCCTGAATTTAAAAAGTAGCGCTTTTAAAAATTAAAATCAAAAAAATATAGAAAAAACATTAACTAAGTTGAATTACCTACTTTAAGAGTATTTCATTTTATTTGTATAATAATCAATCTATTTAGCTTTGCTTGTCATATTGGGGCGTAATACAACAGCATGAATACCTTACGCTCTGAGTGGATCAGTAAACGTTTGTACTGGTCGATGTCGATTATTATTTTATGTTTACTTTGTATCTGTATTCCCTTAATTGTGAGTAGCAGTCAAAGTTATTTAAAATCCAGACAAACCTATCAACAATTGAATGCATTGCAGCAGGTCGCTGACCTGGCAAATAAGATTTCGCGTGAGCGTGCGCCTGCCAATAAAGCCATGTCCAGTTCGGTGCAGGAATTTGCCCAGCATCAGCAAGAGTTAATCAGCTACCGTCAACAGGTGGATCGGCAGCTCTCCCAGACGGCTGATGTCTTGACGGAGGTCGGTTTTAACAACCTGAGTCAGCAACTTTCACAGCTTGAGAATAGTTTGAAAAAAGGGCGTGCACAGGTTGATGCTTATACCCAGATGCCGCGTCAGCTGCGCAGTGCTCAGGAACTTGATCAGGCGATTCTGGCGATGTTTGCTGCCTGGGAAAGTTGCCGTGAACTTTTGCGTGACGTGGCGGTGGCTTCAGATAGCTCATCGACCCCTCTGAATAACTATATTAGCCAGATTCTATTTTTATCAGATTTACGTGATCAGGCCGGTCGTGTGGCCTCGTCTATCATGGCACATGTGACTTTTGAAGCTCCGCTTCCCACTGAAAATATTACCCGCTCTTTACAGACCCAACATCAGGTGCGTTATTTGTGGGCCTTGATTGATACCATTCAACCTGTTCAAGATAAGACTGAGGAATTCATCCGTTTACATCGGCGGGTAGAAACCGAGTTTATTCAGCAAGGCTTACCGATTGTGAGTGAGCTGATCAGTGACAGTCTGGAGCAACGTGACTACCGTTTGAGCGGAACAGAGCTGACTGAAGCGATCGTAGATAAATTTGCGACTGTGGTAGACCTGCAAACTTATCTGCTGCAATACAGCAGAGATGCCGCTATTCAGGAAATGAACAGCAATATGCAGCGTTTGATCTGGAGCGTGTTGGTATCGTTGATTTCATTACTGACCGCGATTTCCACCATGATCTTTGCACGCAAACAAGTATTTTTGCCACTTATTCAGGCACGCCGCATGTTGTTGAGTTTGTCTAAAAACTCGGGTCGTCAGAAAATTGATATGCGGCTGCGTGAAGTGAATCATTCTGATTCCTTATTCGCTGCCATTCAGAAATTGCAACAAATGTTGCAAGAACGCGATGCGCTAGAATTCCGTTTAAAAAATATTGCTCATTCCGATTCTTTGACCGGACTGGCCAACCGTTTTGCGTTGGAAGAATATATCCGCTTTATGGAAAATCAGCCGGGTCAATTGAGCCAGACCTGTTTGATGATTATTGATATTGATCATTTTAAACAGGTGAATGATCAATATGGGCATATTGTGGGTGATCAGGTGATTCAACTGGTGGCCGAGCGTTTAAAGGCCAATGTTCGGGCGACGGATTTGCTGGTGCGCTATGGCGGCGATGAATTTCTGGTACTGATTGAAAATATCCAGATGCAACAGGCACTGATCGTTGCAGATAAAATTCGGGCTGAAGTGGTTGAGCGCTATATTCTGACTGCGCTAGGAGATCAGATCCAGATTTCGGTCAGTATCGGGGTGGCGATTGGGGCTGTTTCCTGGATGACTTTGTTGTCAAATGCCGATGATGCTTTGTTTAAAGCCAAAGCGAAGGGACGGAATGTGGTGGCTGAGGTTTAGTCTAAAAGATTCCTTCTCTACTTTTGAACTGCACAAAAGTAGCAAAATGCATTTGTTCGACTGATGCTAAGTCCCTTTAGCACAGTCGAACGGGCGACATCCATGTCGCCAGTCATGTGATCTAATTTGGATGATCTCTGGTTTTGTCGATCAGATAGTTAATAAAATTTGTGCAGGCAACAAGCATAAATTTTGCATCGATATAAGAAAGATTTGATTCGTCTAACATTGCATGGCGAATACCATCTGCATCGGATGTATAACCATATAAAGATTTAATACTGGCTTTTAATGCAGGATGTATTGGATATTGTTTTTCAATTTGACCAATTGCATCACCTAAAGTTACTTTGTCCTTCTTTAATATTTTTTGCTCTGTACACGACAAAAATAGATAACTCATTGAAATAATGACATAATAATTGTTTTCTAACGACGAATACTATGACACATCTCAATGAGTTATATCTTATCTTAAACAAATATCTAAAATGGAACAA
>NZ_JBWZQN010000032.1:0-37103 GCF_056724605.1 Prolinoborus fasciculus
GCTTGACCAGAAAAATGAGTCGTTCTCGCTGTTCTAAACTAAGTGGTACAGAAACAATTCTAGGCATGTGTGAACATCTGTTAACTAAAAAAACCTTTTCGCATCATTAGTTATTTTTGTCAACTTAAGAAGTGGGACCACCTCTAACATAGTTAAGTGCCACTTACTATCCAAGTAGGAGAAGAATTACTATCAACGGCCAAACAGCACGGTATATCCATTAAGATAAAAATATGCAATTAGCATAAAATATGGAATTTATTATTGTTTTTATGCTGATTTTATCAATAAAAAGTATAGAAATATGGAATTTTAAATACGATTCAATATCCCAATGTATTTCAATGCTTTATCGAAAATTCCATATTACTAATTATAGTGTACTCACCTTCAAGCTTGACAATCAAATGATGCGGTGCGCGAACCGAACTCAATACGCCTTTGATGCCGATCGGATCTGTGGCGCCCAAGGCCGCCCCTAGCAAGAGCAAAACCAGCAGGTCAACATGTTTACCAATCAGGAACTGATAACCATACAACACCACACCAAAGAACACTGCACAGAACACCAAAGCCAGACCAGCCAAAATACTGATCGGCCGCCAGTGGTTACGCAAATCTGAGACCTTAAACTTCAGCGCAGATGAAGTCAGGATAAAACAGATCACACCATTGATCAGAAAGTCATAGAAATCGACGTGACGAACAGCCTGCTCGATATTGTCAATATTGATGCTAAAGAATGGATTACCATGCAGTAAACTGGCGCCCCACTGCAAAATGAAAACAAAGATTGCAGAGACAATAGGGACACCGATCGCTTGCGGAAAGCCTAAAACGCGCTTATTAAACATGGTCGTGGCAATAGACAGAGCAAAGACCACCGTGAGTAGCTGAAGAAAAAAGAAATTTCCCATTCGGTTTCCTAAAATCGGGCGATATGGAGCACTATGCGCCGAGAGGCGTTGTTAAAATAGAGATTTAAATAGCAAGGTATTCTGGCAAAACAAGTTTAGTCCGCTTTTTTATCGAATTGAGTTAAGTTTCTTTTCAGTATTTTCGAATGATGATTTAACATACAGATCAGCACTCGGCTTTTGCTTTCCCATCATTCTATTTTGAATTTTTCTCCCATGCATCAAACTGTCAAAACCATTTTTCGTCTCTGTTTTGCCAGCGTGATTTTTCTGATCACGTTGTCCTTATGTTTTACCTGCTTTGCTAAAATTCAGGAAATTCTGCAAGCAGAACAGCATTATCAGCAAGCCACCAGCATTCCCTTACAAAGTTCAACCGGGGAGCAGTATGTATTGGTGTCCAATAACCAGCGACCGGACAATGCCATTTTTATTCTGATTGCAGGAAATGGTTATGTGGCCAAAATCAATTGTGAGCATTACAGCGCTTTATGTAGCGATGAAGACAATCAATCGCATACCCGACAAATCCAGAGCGTTGACTTAATTAAAGCGGGAAATCTCTTCTATATTGAAAAAATCCAGTTCAGAGATAGCCGGACTGGCAAAGCAACTGCTTTAGAATATAACAAACAAGATATTCAGCAGTTTTATCAAAATGACATGAGCAACCTCAAATATACGGTCTTTGCAATTGCACTGTTTGCTTTGGCTGCATTATTCGTCAGTATCAAGATATTAAGAAATTTCCGGCGTTTTCTGCATAAATAAAAAAAGGAGCATCTGCTCCTTTTTTTATCGAAGTCATTTAAATATTTTGATTAAAGGTATCACAATTCGCAACCTGACCGGATTTCAAGCCGGTATTAAACCATTGTACCCGCTGCGCGCTGCTGCCATGAGTAAAGCTGTCCGGCACCACCTGCCCGCGGGCACGTTTCTGCAAATAGTCATCGCCAATTTTATGAGCGGCATCCATCGCTTCCTGCACATCGCCCTGTTCCAAAAATTGGGTTCGCTCATGATTATGGTAAGCCCAGACGCCGGCCAGACAGTCTGCCTGCAATTCCTGACGCACTGAAAGCTGATTACTTTGCACTTCGCTTGCTTGCTGACGTGCTTGCTGTACTTGAGAAGAAATACCTAAAATCGTCTGGATATGATGCCCCACTTCATGGGCCACGACATAGGCCAGCGCAAAATCCCCCGCCTGATCATTACGGGAAAGTTCGGTGGCATTCTGTTCTCCAGTAATGCCCATTTGACTGCGCATATCTTTAAAGAATGCCGTATCGATATACACTTTCTGGTCTGTCGGGCAGTAGAAAGGCCCCATCGCCGCCTGAGCCGTACCACAACCAGAATTCACGATGCCGTTAAACAACACCAGTTTCGGTGGGACATACTGCTGATTTAACTGCTGCTGAAACACCTGATTCCAGGTATCTTCAGTATCTGCCAATACAGTTCCAACAAAATCAATCGACTCCTGCTGTTCTGGCGTGGGATTTTCCAGGCCACGTGTTTCTGCCGCACCCGATACCCCCTGAGTGACCTGCTTGGTGGTTTGATAAGCCTGTTGTGGATCGACACCGAAAAACTTCCAGGCCACAAAGGCCACAATCAATCCAACAATACTGATTCCGCCAGCTTTGGCACCACCACCGCGACGGTCTTCTACATTGCTACTGACACGACGACCTTTCCAACGCATAGTCTTTTCCTTTTCTTAATCTGCTTAATATCCAGATATTTCCACACCTTAAGCTTTTGATGATTTAGGCCAGATTTTCTTAATCAGGCTGATGACCAGCATGACCAGCAGACCCGCTAAAATTCCTACAGCGAAATTAATCAAGGTCGGCGTAACAGCACCCACAATGTTGCCAATGCTGGGAATATCCTGCACATAAGCAACACTGTCTTCAGTAAAGTGATGAATAAAAGGAATTGCATGGTTAATAATTCCACCGCCCACCAGAAACATCGCAGCGGTCCCAACAATGGAGAGAATTTTCATTAAGATCGGGGCAAATGCCAACAAGCCACGTCCTATTTTTTGTTTAAAATCGGACTGCTGTTCAGTCAGATGCAGACCGATATCATCCAGTTTGACAATCAGCGCAACAAAACCATAAACACCAATGGTCATCACCACCGCGATCAGGCTTAAAACAGTCACTTTGGTCAGCATCGAGGCTGCGGCGACCGTTCCCAAAGTAATCACGATAATTTCAGCAGACAGGATAAAGTCAGTGCGAATAGCACCTTTGACTTTTTCATTTTCAAACTGGTGCAAATCCATTTCTGTATGAATCAATTGCTCACGCGCCTGTTCCGCGTCCTTGGCCTTCGGTGTATGCAAGGTATGAATAATTTTTTCCACGCCTTCATAACATAGGAACAAACCACCCAGCACCAACAAGGGATTAATCAGCCAGCCTGCAATAAAGCTGATTAATAATGCCAGCGGCACCAAAATCAGTTTATTAACAAAAGAACCTTTGGCAACTTTCCAGACCACCGGTAATTCACGATCAGCCCGCACACCTGTCACTTGCTGCGCATTTAAAGCCAGATCATCACCAAGGACGCCTGCTGTTTTTTTTGCTGCCATTTTGCTCATGACAGCGACATCATCCAGAACAGTAGCAATATCATCTAATAATAGTAATAAACTGCTCGCCATACTTATTATCCTTATCTTCTTTCCAGATAGTTTAATCAAAATTCTTAAAAATATTGTATTCACTTGTTTAATTTATAAGATTTTTTTACGACAGCTTTTTTTCTGGCTGACAATCAAAAACAGAATGCCGTACAATGTTGCCATTCGTTAAAATACAGCTGTAGTACTGACTACCCTTTGGAATAGATAATGAGTAATCAAGATAATCGTCCAGTGATCTTGACGGGCGACCGTCCTACCGGACAACTCCACCTCGGCCACTTTGTGGGTTCATTACGCTCTCGTGTAGGTCTGCAAGATTCTCACCATCAACACTTGTTACTCGCCGATGCTCAAGCCCTAACTGATAATGCGGACAATTTTGAAAAAGTACGTCGTAACATTATTGAAGTGGCGACGGATTATCTGGCTGTCGGTATTGATCCAACTAAAACCACAATTTGTGTTCAGTCATGCTTACCTGCCTTAAATGAACTGACCATGCTATATCTCAACTTTGTGACTGTTTCACGTCTTGAGCGTAACCCGACCATTAAATCTGAAATCCAGATGCGTGGTTTTGAGCGTGATATTCCAGCCGGCTTCTTGTGCTACCCGGTGGCTCAAGCTGCTGACATTACAGCATTTAAGGCAACGGTTGTTCCTGTGGGTGAAGATCAAATTCCAATGATCGAACAGACCAACGAAATCGTGCGTCGTTTAAACCGTCAAATTGGTCATGACCTGCTACCAGAATGTAAGGCACTTCTTTCCAATGTTGGTCGCCTACCTGGTTTTGATGGTAAAGCAAAAATGTCGAAATCTTTGGGCAATACCATTGTGCTGGATGCGACAGATAAAGATATTAAGAAAGCCGTCAATGCAATGTATACCGATCCGAATCATCTGCGTATTGAAGATCCAGGTCAGGTCGAAGGCAATGTGGTATTTACTTATCTAGATGCCTTTGACCCAAATAAAGAAGAGCTGGAAGAGCTCAAAGCCCATTATCGTCGTGGTGGTTTAGGCGATGGTACAGTGAAAAAACGTCTGGAAAGTATTTTAAAAGAATTGATCGGCCCAATTCGTGAGCGTCGTATTGAACTGGCTAAAGATCCCGATTACATCATGGATATCCTGAAAACCGGTACGGATAAATGTCGCGATATTACCCAGGCGACACTGGATGAAGTTAAATCTGGCCTCGGTGTATTCCATTTTTAATTAGAAAAAATTGCTCTTAAAAGCTCTTCTGATGAAGAGCTTTTTTGTTTAAGCTAAAATTGCGCAAAAATGATGCAAATATCCCCACATAATCTTCATAGTTTTAACCTTATTTAACATGTATTAACATGAATACTGATGAGTCATATGAGAATGCATCCTATTATGATTGTATTCAGTAAGGAATCAGATTTAACTCTCTCCACAGTTAATGAAGTATTTTGAAAGACATTCCTTTTTCTACGCAATGACAACCCCAATCATTGCGTTTTTTTTGTTTATAGTTTTTCAAAATGCTAAAAAAATCCTGCGTTTAAGCAGGATTTAATCATGGCTAAGAATTAATAACTGAACAAGCCTTTTTCTAATGGTATTTCGATACCTAAAGAAACTCCGCTATCTCGACCATTTACCTTTGAATCACCGACCCATGCATTAATTTTAAGCGGCATTTCTGGACGGATATAATGTGACCAGGTCAAATCCAGTGCTTTAATCTCATCATTAAAAGCAAAAGCAGCATTATTAACGGCGGCTCGTTCCGATTGATTCACATCAGCAAAAAGTATACGACCCGATAAGCGGTTCATAAAATCAATACGAATGTCTCCACCCACGGAAATCATCTGCGCATCACCACCTAAAGCATGTGCTAAAGGATAACCATGCTGATAAAATCCATCGGTATAATTCGTATGGTTATAGGAAATACCTTGAACCTTGCCATTAGTACGGGTATCTACCCATTCTGTGTAGAGCTGATATGGCATATTTTTTACAGTGGAAGAATAGTCAATTCCAGCCAAATACATTTTTTTTGCAGGTAAGCCCCCAGCCTCATCCTCTCCTACATATTGAGCATATAGACCTACCGGAATTTGGGTAAGAGAAAATAAATTTAACCGCGCATCGAAGCCGGCAATCTGGTTAGATGGGTCTGGTTCACCTGTACCCCCATTATCTTTACTACCCACAAAAGCATCCCACAGCGAACTTAAACTTTCAGGTCGTCCTTCCCCACCCCACTGAATCGCACGCGAGGCACCAAGCTCTAAATAAGGTAAAGGCTGTGCTGTAACACGCAAACCAATCAATTTGGCGTCTGGAACTGCACTATAGTCATCGAGTTGACCGGCAAAAGCCTGATATTGCCACGGCCCAATCCAAGATAACCATTTATTTTCAAATGCTGTCTGTTCTGCACGTTGAACTGTAAAGCCATAGACTGGACGACTGGCATCACCACGAATCAAGCTGCCATCATGGCTTGGGCCCCAGTAAGTTGGAATCTGCCCAGCAATCAACCATTGATTCCAAAGTTTTCCTGCCAGATAAGAACCTTCAAGATTTACATCCTGATCATTATCAATTTGTGGATCTTTTTCAGCATTCACCCTGATCTTGGCATCCCAATTCGCACTGCCAGCATTAAACTCTAAAGCTGCCTGATATTGTGCTTTTTGCTGATCCCCGAAAGCCTGTGGAATATTTTTTTGATCGGTTTCTGCAAATACACCCAATTTTAGCTGTTGATTATCTGCCTTTAGTTTAGCCAGAACCGAATCGATTACACGCTGCTGTACAGTATTGCTGATCTGCGCATTTGATAAGGCTCGTTGAATTTCATCCCCACTCAGTGGCCAGGTTGAGGTACTGATTTGAATAACCCCTTGCTGGTTTAACCAGTTCAGATCAGCACGCAAATTTGCATCATTTAGAACCAGACCCTGAGCAAAAGCAGGAAGCGCAAGCGTAGTCAGCAATACACTCAATAATGTTTTTTTAGCAACATGGGATGAATATTCTCAAGTTTATTTTCTGCTTCACCATAATCGCTCCTATGTTAATTTTCAACGATTAAACTGTTGTTTTTTACTCAAGCTTTCAGATGTATCGACAAAAAATAACCCACACAATGGTGGGTTATTTTTAATTCAGCATTTAAGCATTTTTATGACGCATATGCGGGAACAAGATCACATCGCGGATACTTGCTGCATTGGCAAAGATCATCACCAGACGGTCAATACCAATACCCTCACCTGCTGTTGGAGGAAGACCGTATTCCAGAGCTTCGACAAAGTCTGCATCGTAATGCATGGCTTCATCATCACCAGCATCTTTTTCAGCAACCTGTGCCTGGAAACGTTCAGCCTGATCGATTGGATCATTTAGCTCCGAGAAGCCATTTGCCAGTTCACGACCGCCGATGAAGAATTCAAAACGGTCAGTAATGTGTGGATTGTGATCATTACGGCGTGCCAATGGAGAAGTTTCTGCTGGATATTCTGTAATGAACGTCGGCTGACGCAATTTGGTTTCTACGGTTTCTTCAAATACCATGGTTTGCAGTTTGCCCAGACCAAAACCTGGCTTCACTTGCTCTTTCAATTCTTCCTGAAGGAATTTTGCCAGGAACTCCCGGTCATTGACATTTTCAGGAGTAAATTGCGGGTTATTTTCCAGAATCGCATCGAACATTGAAATTTTCTTGAATGG
This sequence comes from Prolinoborus fasciculus, assembly GCF_056724605.1. Next base: position 7,309 of record NZ_JBWZQN010000032.1, read on the forward strand.
CCCTTTGAAGCTATATACTTCATCGCCATAAGGCACGTCAGTCGTACCCAAGATATCAATCGCCAGACGCTCCAGCATTTGCTCGGTCAATTCCATCAAGTCTTTGTAATCTGCATAAGCCTGATAGAATTCGATCATGGTGAATTCAGGGTTGTGACGGGTAGAAACACCTTCGTTACGGAAGTTACGGTTAATTTCAAACACACGTTCAAAACCGCCGACCACCAAACGCTTTAAGTAAAGCTCTGGCGCAATACGCAAGAACAGCGACATGTCCAGTGCATTATGATGTGTTTCGAAAGGACGTGCCGATGCACCGCCTGGAATCACATGCATCATTGGCGTTTCAACTTCCATATAACGCTTTTCAGTCAGGAAGGCACGGATACCCGCTACGACTTTGGCACGAATCTCAAAAGTTTTACGTGTTTCTTCGTTAACAATCAGATCTAGATAACGTTTACGATACTTTACTTCAGTATCGTTCAAACCATGGAACTTGTCTGGAAGCGGACGTAATGATTTGGTCAGTAATTCAAAATGTTCGATGTGTACATACAAATCGCCTTTACCCGAACGGCCGATATAACCTTCGACTGCGATGATATCGCCAAGGTCCAGACCTTTAATGGTAGCCAGCACATCTTCAGCGAGTTCTTTACGCGCCACATACAGCTGGATACGACCTGTCATGTCCTGGATCACGATAAATGAACCACGGTTCAACATCACACGACCGGCAACTTTGACGTAGACCTTTTCGCCTGCTTCAATTTCTTCTTTAGATTTATCAGCGAACTGGTCTTGTAAATCCTGGGCATAATGCTCACGCTTAAAGGTATTCGGCCATGGGCTCTTACCTGTTTCTTGTGCCTGAGCTTCGATTTGCTTTAACTTGGCATGACGCTGTGCAATTAAATCGTTTTCGGAAATGATTTGTTCAGAAGTCGATTGAGCGTTATTTTGCGTCATCTCTGCCTCGAATAAGATTAGTTAAAAAATAGAAGTTGCATAGAATAGCAGAAATCCTTCTCAAATCGTAGCGCAAACACTCTCAGGAACCGGCTTTTCTTTGGAAAAATCCACTATCTTGCTATTTACACCATTCGGTTCAGCCCGTCTTTCACTCTTTTAAATTCCCTTTCTTCAAACTTATTGCAGCACCCAGCTGCTCTCAGTTGGGATTAAAGTCTAAACCAGACAAGTCTTATATAAATTCATTGCACTGCAAAACTCCGGCTTAGACCAATAGCTAACTGCCTTGTATACCCAGACGTTCTACAATGACACTCAGCTTCAAGATGATGTGCCAATCAACAAATAACCAATATGGCATATCCCATAAAAATGAGTAATGTACTATGTCTAAGATTTTGTTTATACATGGCTTAGATTCCTCCAGAGAATCCACCAAGTTCCATGCCATTGATGTGGTACACAAGTACTGTATCGATGTCGATTACCGAAATCTGAGCTATAGTTCGGTCGCCGAGTTTTATCATGAGATGATTGAAACCATCAAACCAGATATTCTGGTCGGCCACAGTCTTGGCGGTTATTGGGCACTGAAAATGTCACAGGCGTATCAAATTCCCTGTGTAGTGGCCAATCCCATTTTGCAGCCTAACTTCCGCGATGATTATCCGCCGATTGGGCATCACGATTTACAGCATGACATTCCTCAATTTGCCTATCTTGAACTGGGCGATGAAATTCTGGATATGCATGCGGTTCAGACACAACTTGAAGACTATATGCAAATTCAGGCAGTTGATGGCGGCCATCATCGTCTGGAACATCCTGAGCAAATTAATACGCTGATTCAGGAAATCGAAGATCATTTTATCAGGCAATAAAAAAGCCCCACAATTTCGGGGCTTTTTTTACAAAAAATTATGACTTAAGCAACTGCCGCTTCAGGCTGAGATTTGTCATCCAATACTGACCAGATATCCAGGCCTAATTCAGCATGCAGGTCAGGAAGATCAAGGAAGATACTTGCACCAAGTACTTCATGTTGACATTTTTGAGCCAGTTCATTCACTGCTTTTAAGGTTCCGCCACTTGCCAGAACATCATCCACAATAATTACTTTCTGGGACTGAACTTCCGCAGACATTTCTAAACGATCCAGACCATATTCCAGGCTATAACCCACACCGACCACTGGAGGTGGCAATTTACCTGCTTTACGCACCAACAATAAGCCTTTGCCTGTACGTTGTGCCAACAAGCTTGCCAACACAAAACCACGCGCTTCAACCGCAATAAAGCTTTCTACTTCTGCCAGTTTGTCAGCAGGAATGCTGGCAATCAAAGCGTCAGTCAATGGACCAATATTGCTCATGAAAAGTGGGGTCAAATCAAAGAAGCAAATTCCTGGTTTTGGAAAATCTTGGACCGTACGAATGTGAGACCACAAAGAAGTAGACAAATTGCTCATGGGAGATCTTAAAAAAAGAAAAGGAATATGGGAATTTTAAACCTATTTGAGTAGAGCGGACAAGCCAAGCTGCCTAATAAAAACCCGACATTTAATGACAAGATATTGATTTTATTATATTGATTTATTTTAAAAATATTTAATCCAGACTTTACTGATTCTAAATTACCTAAAAACTCAAGTTTTTACTGCACGACTTTGGTCTATCCCACAAGATAAACGCTCATTTTTGCCATCCTCAGCTTTTGATCCTTTAATCGCCTGCGCCAGAAAAGCTGATTGGCGTGATTTTCAGATAAATGAGGAATGTGTCGTCTATTCTGCTGCTAATTTCGCTGATTAAGCTTTTATTCACTTTACTTTCTGAATAGAACTGCGTAAAAATTTAGCCAAATATGTTCACTGTTAAAAAGTCATATTCTTTTAGAGTCTTGCCTTTTATGGATTTTAAGCTGACGCCTACAGTTGCTCAGTTTTGGAGAGTTACATGAGAAAGTTTCAATGCATCGTATGTGGATGGATTTATGACGAGGCAGAAGGTTGGCCTCAAGACGGGATCGTGGCGGGCACCAAATGGGAAGATATCCCCGATGACTGGACCTGTCCAGATTGCGGCGTGTCTAAAGTCGATTTCGAAATGATCGAAGTCTAATCACGTCCAGTTAAAGGCCATATCCATTATGGTCTTTTTTTATGCCCTTCTATCATTTATACAGCATGGAGCTCTACCATATGGAAACAACTATGCATCCTATCGTCATTATTGGTTCAGGTATGGCGGGTTATGCCGTAGCACGTGAATTTCGTAAACTCAATCCAGAACATGAATTGCTGATGATCTGTGCGGATGATGCGGTCAATTACGCCAAACCGACGCTCTCCAATGCTTTGGCTGGCAATAAAGCGCCTGAACAAATTCCATTAGGCGATGCGGCTAAAATGTCAGCACAGCTGAATATGCGCATTGAACAGCATACCTGGGTCAAGGCGATTCATCCGGAAGATCATCAGTTGGTTTTGGAAAAAGATGGCCAGGAAAGTACGCAACATTATAGCAAACTGGTATTAGCCATCGGTGCCAATCCGGTACGTCTGGCGATTGCCGGGGACGCTAGCGATGACATTCATGTCGTCAACAATTTAAGTGACTATAAAGCTTTCCGTAACAACCTGGCAGCACGTGAAGACAAACGTGTAGTGATTTTAGGTGCAGGCCTGATCGGCTGTGAATTTGCCAATGACCTGCAAAATACCGATCATCAGGTTACCGTCATTGATTTAGCGCCTCAGCCGCTTGGCCGTTTATTGCCAGAACATGTTGCTACTGCATTCCAGAAGAATCTTGAAGAAACCGGCATTCACTTTGTCTTGGGCACAACAGTCGAAAAAGTCTCTCGTGCGGACAATGGGGATTATCTGGTCACGCTGGCCAACGGTCAGTCTTTGGTCGCTGATGTAGTGTTGTCTGCGGTGGGCTTACAGCCGAATATTTCTTTGGCGAAACAGGCAGACGTACATACCAGTCGCGGAGTTTTGACCACCGCACAACTGGAAACCAACCAAGCCGACATCTATGCTGTAGGTGACTGTGCCGAGGTCAATGGAACTTTATTGCCTTATGTCATGCCGATCATGCAACAAGCCCGCGCTTTGGCAAAAACCTTAAACGGTGAACATACCGCTGTACATTATCCGGCTATGCCAGTGGCAGTCAAAACGCCTGCTGCACCTTTAACGGTATTACCTGCACCAGTTGATGTTGATGTCACCTGGGAAACTGAAGAGTTTGACGATGGCATGCTGGCTAAAGCGCTCGATGCTAACGGCACCTTACGTGGTTTCGTGCTTTTGGGCGCCACTGCAGCCAAACAGCGTCTGGCCTTGACCAAACAGGTTCCTGACTTGATTCCTGCTGCGGTTTAGAGGTTTAATAGCAAGGATATTTTTTAAACGAAATATCCTTTAATTAGGACAGCGACTATGTACAGCGCAGCACAGTTTAATCTTTCCCCTTATACCTCGTTCATGCATGAAACCAAGGTCGATCTTGGCAATGGGATCCAGCTACATGTCGAGGTTGGTGGAAATCCGGAACATCCCACCATTTTGCTGATTATGGGGCTGGGTGGGCAAATGCTGTACTGGCCTGACTTTTTCTGCAAATCACTGATTGACAATGGTTATCACATCATCCGTTTTGATAATCGTGATATTGGCCTGTCTTCAAAAGTCCATCACAAAGGTCCACGCCTGAATACCCTGAAAATGATGAGCCGTTTTGTACTGGGTCTGGGTAATCAGGGTGCACCTTATGATCTTTACGATATGGCTGAAGATGTCAGTCTGTTGATTGAAAAAATGCAGCTGGAACAAGTCTATGTGCTGGGTGCTTCGATGGGCGGTATGATTGCCCAGATTCTGGCCGCGCGTTATCCGGACAAAGTCAAAAAACTGGGCTTACTGTTTACCAGTAATAACCAGCCGATGTTGCCACCGCCCTTCCCTAAGCAACTCTTTAGTTTGATTGACAAACCGGCTTCAACAGATGAAGATGGCATTGTTGATCATAGTTTGAAACTGTTTAAGATCATCGGCTCACCAGGTTATGTCAATCATCTGGAAGCGGTGCAGACCGCCCGTAAATTATATAAGCGAAGTTACTATCCTGCTGGTGTACTTCAACAGTTTTTAGCAATATTATGTACAGGCTCATTGCTGCAACTGGACAAGCAAATCAAACAAGAAACCCTGGTGGTCCATGGTTCTCGAGATCGATTGCTGCCTCCTAGCCATGGCAAGGCTGTTGCGAAAGCAATTTCAGGGGCTAAATTTGAATTAATTGATGGAATGGGGCATGATATCCCACCGCATTTTATTCCATATCTTAGCGAATTATTTGCTGATCATTTTAAATCATAAACATTAGGACACTATGGCTGCATTACCATCCCTAAGACAGCTGTCATACCTCGTAACACTGTCAGAGACGCTACACTTTACAGAAGCTGCTCGCCGCTCCTTTGTCACCCAGTCAACCTTGTCTGGCGGCATCATGGAGCTGGAGCGTTTACTCGGTGGCGTACTTGTTGAACGCGACCGCCAGAATGTTCGTTTAACGCCTCTTGGTGAACAAGTGGTTGCACGCGCACGTGTTCTACTGGCCGATGCTCAGGACCTAATGCGTTTAAGTCGTGAGATGAGTGAACCTTTAACCGGTGATCTACATCTCGGCGTCATTCCAACAATTGCACCTTTCCTATTGTCCCAGCTGCTGGATGAAGTGCATAAGCAATTACCAAAAATCCAGTTGCATCTGCATGAAGCGCAAAGTGAAAAGATTGTAGAAAAGCTGGAACATGGCAACCTGGATATGGTGGCTTTGGCATTGCCTTTCGACACCCGTGGTCTGAAAGTTGCTGAAATTGCCAAAGAGAATCTGTATCTGGTTTACCAAAAATCTGATCAGCATGCTGCACAAGCAAACTCTTTAGAAGATCTGGATCTGTCTCGCCTGATGTTACTTGAAGAAGGTCATTGCCTGCGTGATCATGCCTTGAGTGCCTGCCCGATTGGTGAGCGTAAAAATGATCACCGTTTAAAAGCCAGCTCACTGCCGACTTTAATCGAAATGGTGTCTGCAAATCTGGGCTTTACCCTGCTGCCTGAAATTGCGATCCATACCAATATGATTAAAGGCAATCCTGAGATTCAGGTAAAAGCGATCGATTCAGCCCCAAGTCGTACCCTGGCATTGGTAACCCGTAAAAGCACACCGCTGCAAAGCGAGTTTGATGTGCTATTACAGATTTTCCAGAAAATCACTCAGCACGATGCTGCCTGATCTATAGATAATAAAAAGGAGCACATGTTGCTCCTTTTTTATATCTTGAATTGAATGCATCCAGTCCGCCTAGAAACTTAGAATCTCTACATTTCAGCTAAATTACTATTCTTTGGGATAGGCATTTTCATCTGCCTGATTCACAGTATAACTCTCTATCAGCATCTACAGGATCGCGTTTTATTGGCTAGCCTTTTGCCTGCACCAGTTTTAGTGATTCGTTCACCAACTGGACTCGACCTGTTAAAAATCCAGACCGTACTGCTGCAACTGGGCTATCAGCCAGATATGCTGCTGTATGCGGACAATATGTTGTCTGCACAGTCTATGATTACTGAACATCTGCCCAACCTGATTCTTTATCATGCAGCAACAACTTCAGAGATCAGTTTGATCCGTCAGCTGAAACAGCAAAGCCCAGATACACCTGTTATTGCCATATTCAATACGAATTCCACAGCACTCATTTATTCAGCCTTGTTGTCCGGCGCTGATAGCTATATACAGCATCATGATTCATTACCCCAGTTCGCTGAAAGTCTGAAAATTATCTTGCACGGTGGAGCCTACATTCATACTGAATTGGCAGACTATATCCTGCACCAGCCCAGCGCTAAAACCTGTCTCGACTTCGCTGAATTGCAGTTACTAAAAGTAATAAGTCAGTATACATTGCAGGCCGAACGACAAAACCAGCTCGAGATGAAGGACTATCAGATATATAGCCGAGTCAAACACATCTATCGAAAACTAGTCAGACTCAGCTTAAACAGCTAAATTCTATATTCGGAATAAAAAAGAGGCTGAATATTCAGCCTCTTTAAATGCCTAAACTTATTTAAACAGCTCTAACAGAATACGTTGTGCATTATGCGGTTTTTCACCTTCTTTTGGCTGTGCCCGCAGCCAGGTACCATCACCTTGCAATAACCAGGATTGCTGATTATCTTTCAGGTAATTCAACAGACCCTGTTGATAGATGCGTTTTTTCAAGGCTTCATCTTCGACCGGGAAACAGGCCTCGACCCGATTAAACAGGTTACGATCCATCCAGTCTGCACTTGAGCAGTAAATACGAGAATTGCCATTATTGCTGAAATAATACACGCGGGTATGTTCCAGAAAACGTCCAACAATTGAACGCACCCGAATGTTTTCCGACAGACCCGGCAACCCCGGACGCAAACTGCAAATCGAGCGAATAATCAGATCAATTTGTACCCCGGCTTGAGAGGCTTCATAGAGTTTGTTAATCAACTGCATTTCGGTCAGCGCATTGACTTTGACAATAATCTGCGCCGGTTTCCCTGCCTGAGCATAGGCAATTTCATTATCAATATAGTTCAGTAACTGGGCATGTAAGGTAAACGGCGCATGCAGCAGCTTTTTCAGCTTGGCCATTTTCCCCATACCGGTCAGTTCCTGAAAAATACGATGCACATCTTCACACAGATCTTTATCCGTCGTTAACAGGCCGTAATCGGTATAGATTCGCGCATTGCCGGCATGATAATTACCGGTGCCCAGATGCACATAGCGCACCAGTTTGTTATTTTCCCGGCGCACCACCAGAATCATCTTGGCGTGAGTCTTGTAACCGACAATACCGTAGACCACGACTGCTCCCGCTTCCTGCAAGACATTGGCCACTGCAATATTGGATTCTTCATCGAAACGCGCACGCAATTCAATCACTGCGGTGACTTCCTTGCCATTGCGGGCAGCCTCTGCCAACACTTGGACAATTTCAGAATCCGGTCCGCTACGATATAAGGTCTGTTTGATCGCCAACACTTGTGGATCACGTGCCGCTTCACGTAATAATGAAATGACCGGTGCAAAAGATTCAAACGGATGATGCAGCAAGATATCCTGTTTCTGCATTGCACTAAAAATATTTTCAGATTTTTTCAGTACTTTGGGAATAACCGGCGTATGCGAGTCATAGCGTAAATGTGGACGCTTAAAGTTAGACAGCAAACGTGCCAGATTGACCGGGCCTGCAACTTTATAAAGCTGATCTTCATCCAGATCAAATTCATTCAGCAGATATTCATAAATATGCTGTGGGCAGTTTTCCGTTACTTCCAGACGTACCGCACGACCAAACCGGCGTGAACTGAGTTCACCTTTGAGTGCCTTGGCCAGATCTTCCACATCTTCATTCAAGGCCAAATCGGCATTTCGGGTGACACGGAACTGATAACAGCCAGTCGCTGTCATCCCCGGGAACAGGTCAGAAACATGCTCATGAATAATCGCCGACAGCATTACATGATGTTCTTTTCCATCGGTCAGTTCATCCGGTAAACGTACCACGCGTGGTAGAGAACGCGGTGCAGGTACCACAGCCAGATCAATCTGACGGCCAAAAGCATCTTTCCCTTCCAGCGTGACAATAAAGTTCAGTGATTTATTCACCAGTCTCGGGAATGGATGTGCTGGGTCCAGGCTAATTGGAGTGAGAACCGGCGCCACCTGCTCCTGAAAATATTTTTTCACCCAGGCAGATTGTGCTGGGGTCAATTCACCACGGCGCAAGAAGCAAATATCTTCCTCACGCAGTTTTGGCAAAATTTCTTCATTTAAAATACGGTATTGACGTTCAATGGCAGCATGTGCAGTCTTAGAAATCTGTTCTAAAACCTGCTTTGGAGTCAAGCCATCTGGACTGCGGCTTTCATTATCCAGATCCAGCTGTTCCATCATCCCAGCAACCCGGATTTCAAAAAACTCATCCAGATTACGCGAGAAAATCAACAGGAAATTCATGCGTTCGAGCAATGGATGTAAAGGATCGACAGCCTGTTCCAGGACACGTAAATGGAAGTCTAGGATAGACAGTTCGCGATTAATATAACGATCATTATATGTATATTCGGGCTGTGCTGAAGTTGTGCTGGCTGCCGTATTCATATCAAACCTATGCGGATTTAAAATTGTGCTTATCGCTCCAAGTATGCTTCAAATTGATGACAATTTCATAAAAAAAGCCCAAATAATTGGGCTTTCTCTTCAAATCATCAATTAAGGTAATTCTGCATAGCGCATATAGCGCTGAATCATGCGTTTACGTGCATTTAATGCAGAGGAATTGCGATGATCCTGGAAATATTTCGGATTGGTCAAAATGGCCGCCAGAAAGATGGCTTGATCGCGGGTCAGGCTTTGCGCAGTTTTACCAAAATAATGTTTGGCCGCCGCTTCAACGCCGTAGATATTGTCCCCGAATTCGATCGAGTTTAAATAGACTTCCAGAATCCGTTCTTTCGACCACATGCGTTCCATCATCCAGGTCGCAACCGCTTCCTGACCTTTACGCACAAATGAACGCTTGTTGACGAGGAACAGGTTTTTCGCCAATTGCTGGGAGATTGTCGAACCACCGGCCACTACACGGCCCTGATTTCTGTTTTTATTCAGTGCAGTTTGAATTCCATCCCAGTCAAAACCATGGTGATGAATAAATTTTCCATCTTCCGCAGTGACGATGGCACGTTTCAGATTCAGGCTGATCTCATCATAGGGACGCCACTGATGCTGAATCGCTTTGGAGGGTTCTGTCCAGTAATCAATCCGCATCATCATGGTGGTGTTTACCGGATTGGTTCGCCACCAGGCCAGACTGGCAAAGATCCACAATTGAACCAGCAGAATCACACTGACGATGACGAGCATCGTGCGGATCAGAAAGGCTTTCATGTCAGTGCGTTACTCCTGAAAATTTAATTTTTCGTGTTAAGCTTATTCGAAATATACAATCACAGCAAAAAAATAGCATGTCTGAATACTCTCCCCCTGTCGAACATCGCAAACTTGAAATGCATCTCTGGTGGATCACCGCCATTTTAATCGGGATCAATATTGGATTATTTGGCTGGCAAGCCATGCATGGCATGGATGTTAGCCAGCCGAGTACCCGAGACGCTATTCTCTGGGGTGCCGATTATGCACCTTTAACCTATTTAGCGGAACCCATGCGCTTGTTTAGCAGCATGTTTTTTCATTTTGGCCTGATTCACCTGATGTTGAATATGTGGGCCTTGTATATTTTTGGTAGTGTTGCCGAACAGCTGTTTGGCCGGATGTATTTTATTGGCCTGTATGTGTGTGCAGGATTAATGGGCAGCCTGCTCAGTGGCTATATGAACATTCAGGACAGCTATAACCTGATCGAAGGCGGTGTGGCCAATCCCGATTTATTGCCTGCGGTCAGTGCCGGCGCATCTGGTGCCGTGATGGGACTCGGTGCTTCACTGACAGTGCTGGCCTTATTGCCAATGCTGCCACAGCAACGTTTTATTCTGGATAAAAAAACCCTGGTGATGGTGATGGGTCTGAACCTCGCGCTGGGCTTTATGATCAGTGGAATCAACAATGCCGCACATATTGGCGGCATGCTGATGGGGGCTTTTCTCACCTTGTTATGGTACATCAGTCAAAAAATGCAGCGTAGCCACCTGTTCAATCTGATTGCCCTGCTTGTCGGTTTCGGCCTTTGTGTGCTGCTTTATCAACATAACTTGACCTTGATTGAACCCATTCGTCCACTGTGGCAAGAGATTCTGGAAATGATGCAACAGCAACTAAAACTTTAATTCTCAGTCAGTTTAAAACCACGGAGATGAATCTTATTGATTCATCTCGCGTAAGCTTTGTAAAGGCGGAATATCTGACAGATAACTCAGGCGATAACGGCCAATCAGCGCACATAAAGCGGTCATAAAGATCGGCAAAATGATCCAGATTTCCCAATGTGGCTGAATCATCAAATCCATTTTATAACTGGCAATCGCGCTGATCACTTCGGCAAACATACAGGAAACAATTCCGGCAAATAGTCCGATAAAACCAATTTCCAGACTCATCATGGTTTTCAGTGTCTGCTTGGAACTACCGAATGATCGAAGCAAAGCCACTTCACGTTTGCGCTCATCCATCAACAGGTTTAAACAGGCCATCAATACCAGAAAACCGGAAATACTGACCAATACCGCCAGAATCGTCACGATTTGCACCAGTACATTCACAATGCGTTTAATCTCTTCCAGAATCAGGCTGACATCAATAAAGACCGTGTTGGAAAATTGCTGGATCACAGACACCAGCTTGCCCTTATCTGCTTCCGGGACATAAAAACTGCCCAGATAACTGCCAGCATTGGCATCCATGGTATTGGGTGCAAAGATAAAGAAAAAGTTCGGACTAAAACTTTCCCACTCAACGGTTCTTAGATTAACGACTTTGGCTTCCAATATGCCTTCAGGCAGACTGAAACTGAGTTTATCTCCAATCTTGATCCCTAGCTCTTCGGCAGTATTGGCTTCGACCGATACGGTGCCGACTTGTTTTAATACCGCATCACCGCTGACAATCACATTATCTTGTGGATAGCGGTCTGACTGGGTCAGATTCAGTTCACGTCTTAAAGTATTGCTGCTTTTCACCAGTTCCTCGGCAAAAGGCTGATCATTTTTGGCGACCAGACGCCCACGAACATTCGGATACAGTGGCGTACTTTTCCAGCCATTCTGCTCAAGTTGGGCTTTGAGATCCGGCATATCAAAAGGCGGTAAACCATAAACAAACTGGTTCGGCGTACCTTCTGGTAACTGTTGCTGCCAGCGATCCAGCAGATCGGTACGCAAGACTGCCAAGACTGTAATCAGACTCAAGCCCAAGGCTAAAGCCGTAATCTGCAAGGCGGTCTGAGAAGGTGTGCGTACATAGGCTGACAGATTCAGCTTCATATTACGCAGCAGTTTCAATACCCCCCATACCGTCAGATACAGCACCGCACATAACACAATAATCGCGCCAATCACCCAGGCGGTCAACAACAGATTTTCAGTTAAAATCACACTAAAGATAATCAGGCTGAGCGTTCCGGTCAGCAGCATCCACAGCATGGATTGCACTGATTTTTCCTGCTGGCGGATCACCCGAATCGGTGGCGTATTCAGCAATTGCAACAAGCTTGGCATCACAAAGCCGAGCAGCACCACGGCACTGGTCAGCATCGCGACCGGCAATGGTCCGAGCAACATCGCGATAGCGGAAAATTCAATCTGCAAATTTGGAATCAGCTGCAACATCAACTGTAACAGTCCATAACCCAGACTGATCCCGACCACGGTACCAATTAGCATCGCAATTAACAGCACCATCCCGAGTAAAGCCAGATAAGCCGACAGAATCTGCTGCTTGGTGGCACCGATACAACGCATCAAGGCAATATGATCCTGATTCTGCTGCACATAACGCTGCGCGGTTAAAGCAATGGCAATCCCACATAATAGAATGGTCAGAATATTGGCCAGTTGCAGGAAAGTGTCCAGATTAGCAATCGGCTTCATCAAGCGGGTATTGCCTTCACTGGCATTGCGTAACCTGAGACTGCTTTGCTCCTCAAACTCCTGCCCTTGCACTTCCGTTGGCGTTTCAGCTGAGGCGTTTGCTGACTTGACCTGCTGCTTGAACAGGGCTTCATATTGTTGGGTATCATCCGGACGGCCAGCCATAAGTAGGCGATATTCAATCCGGCTCCCCACCTGAATGGCATTAGTTCGTGCCACATCCGCCTGGGAAATAATCACGGTCGGCGAAAAACCGGAAAATCCAAGCTCCTGATTGGAGTCCTGTTCAATCTTGGCGGTGACTTTAAACGCCGCATCGGCGATATTGAGCTGATCCCCCAATTTGACTTTGAGCAGATCCATGGCTCGTGGACTGAGCCAGATTTCACCAGACTGAATCGATTTTTTTGCCGGTTGCACCCGAAGTTCGCCACGCAAAGGAAAAGCCTGATCAATGGCTTTGACATTGACCATGACAAACTGTGCATCGGTATAGGCCATACTGCTAAAGAAAGTGACGTCTGACTGCTTTAAATCCAACTGCTTGGCCTGATCACGCCACTGCTCCGGCAAAGGCTCATTATCTGAAAGCACCAGATCACCGGCCAGCATTTCTGCTGCCTGCAAGGCGACTGCATTTTGGATCTGCTCATTACTAAACTTAAGTGCAGTGGTCGCGCTAATTGCCAGCGTTAAGGCAATAATCAGCAGATAAATTCCGGTCGTTTTAAAGCTTTGCGTCAGTAAGGGGCGAAATAATGGATTCATTTCATCCCCCACTCGGATGTTCAATCAGCTCGCCATTCAGCAATTCAAAATGCCGCTGGCACTGCTGCGCCAGTTTGCGGTCATGCGTGACCAACACCAAAGTCGTCCCCAGTTCCCGATTCAGTTGAAAGAGTAGTTGTTCAATTTCTTTGGCAGTTTCGCCGTCGAGGTTACCCGTGGGTTCATCGGCAAAAATGATTTTTGGTTCACTAACCAGTGCACGAGCGATGGCTACACGTTGCTGCTCTCCCCCGGACAATACTTTTGGGGTTTGCTGCGTCTGTCGATCCAGACCAACTTTATGCAGTAATGCCAACGCCTTTTGCTCAGCTTCTGCATATTTAAAACCAGGTTGCAAACGTAATGGCAGCATTACATTTTCAAGTGCAGTCAGGTGCGGTAAGAGCTGAAAAGACTGAAAGACAAACCCGATATTTCTTAAACGTACCAGTGCACGTTGTTCTTCATTCAAGTTAGACACTGATTCGCTACAGACCATAAGCTGACCTGAACTTGCCTGATCCAGTGTCGCCAGAATACCCAGTAATGTGGATTTTCCGGAACCCGAACGACCGGTAATTGCCACTTGTTCTCCGGCCTGAATATCCAGATCAAGATCCTCAAAAATGGTGAGCTGTTTTTGTGAAAGTTGTATCTTTTGTGTCAATTTCTGGGCAGAAATAATAGCCTGTGGCATGATGGTCGAATCGTTGCTGCTTTGAATCATACGTGTCCTATATGAAAGATCTTAATCAGAAAACTCGGCTATTGCCTTACTTTTTTTTGCTCAGTCTGTGCCTGTTACCTCTTGGGGTTTCAGCAAAGACGATTATGATTTTAGGTGATAGTTTAAGTGCAGGTTATGGTATCCAGCCCCAGCAGGGTTGGGTACATTTATTACAAAAGCGTTTAGAGCAACAGTATCCGAAACAGCATAAAGTGGTCAATGCAAGTGTCAGTGGTGAAACCACCAGCGGAGCACTGGCCAGACTGCCAAAATTGCTGCAGACGCATCGTCCAGACCTTGTGGTGATTGAGTTAGGTGGCAATGATGGCTTACGTGGACAACCACCGCAAATGATTCAAAAAAATTTAGCCAGCCTGATTCAGCAGAGCCAGAAAGCCAAGGCCAAGGTCATCGTCTTTGGCATAAAAATGCCGCCTAATTACGGGCAGGCCTATAGCAAGGCTTTTGAAAATAATTATAAAGTGGTGAGTCAGCAATATAAGGTGAAGTTATTGCCCTTCTTTATGCAGGGTGTCGCCGGTAATAAAACCCTGATGCAAAAGGATCTGATTCACCCAAATGCCAAAGCACAGACGATCCTGTTAAATAATGCTTATCCATACATTAAAGGCGCTTTATAAAGCGCCTTTAACTTATTTTAGAATGTATTTAGATGAATCGTGATTAGAAATCAAAGAAGGTCACTTCACCAGTTTCCAGTGAATATTCAGCACCCACGACTTTTAATTTTCCTTGTCCAATCAGGTTTTCCAGAACGGCCGAACCATGACGCAACTGATTCACCGAAGCAAATACGTTGGAACGTACCGCATGCTTGGATAATTTTGCCAAGTCGTTTTTCAGTTCAGTTTGCATTAAGGTTTCAACTGAAGGACGTACGCGGTTCACAATCGACATCAGGTTTGCCGATGGCGGGCAATCCGGGCACATCAAGGTATCAATAGTGGCTTTAATCGCACCACAGTGACTGTGACCTAATACAACTACAATCGCGCAGTCATAACGTGCCGCGGCAAATTCAACACTGCCGACCTGTGAGGGTGCAACAATATTACCTGCAACACGAATCACAAAAAGATCACCAAGACCCTGATCAAAAACCATTTCGGCTGGAACGCGCGAATCCGAACACCCCAAAACAATCGCAAACGGATTCTGATCCTCTGCCATTTCTGCGCGCTGTTGGTGGCTAAGTTGTTTTGGATGCGTGGTATCGCCACTGACAAAACGTTGGTTACCCTGTCTAAGACGTTCTAAAGCTTCTTGAGCTGTGAGCATTCTTTTCTATCACCGATGGTTTTAGTTGCAATATCTTACTGCCAGTTTTTTTGAATGTCACTTGCAAAAAATCTTAGCTGATTAAATTTTTAGCATTTATCTAATTTCATTTCTGCAGGGAATTTATGCGCAATACATCACATTTTCTAGCCATTTAATGCAATCTAGCAAAAAACTAATGGGTGACAAGCGCAAAGATTGATTTAAAATAGAGTGAAGAATAATGTTTTTATTTGAATGAAAATTGCAAATTTATAACATGGAAGTATTTTGATTGAGCAATTTGCTCACTGGGTTTGTTTTGGGGAATGGCCAATGAAGAAAATAATAAAATTGCGCTCGAAAATGATTTGTTCAGCCGTAGTTGCCTTAAGCATGGCATTACCGGGCCTGACACATGCTCAAATACTATTTAGCCAGAAAAATGAAACATCTGCCAAAGTCTTGCAGCAGCATCTGTTACAAGAACGCAGCCTTGCCGGTCTCAAATCCAAGACCCTCAAAATTGGCGAGGTCACCTGGAGTTATAGCGAAGGCGGTGCCAAGAACAAACCATCCATTCTACTGATTCATGGTCTGGCCGGCACGCGCGACAACTGGAACCGGGTCGCCCAGTTTCTGACGCCCTATTATCATGTCATTATTCCGGATCTGCCAAGCAACGGCGACACCAAAGTTCCGGACAATTTTGATGTTTCTGTGCCCAATGTGACCTCTCAACTGCGTTTGTTCCTTGAAACCTTAAATGTGGACGAAAATTTACACATTGCCGGCCACTCTCTGGGTGGATCGATTGCTACGGTGTATGCTTCACAATATCCTTTCGATACGCAAAGTCTTTTTTTAATCAATAGTGCTGGTCTTTACAAAATGGGGAATACTCCCTATACCAAAGATCCTCAAGCCTTAAAAGACCTGATCGTCAGCAAACCCGGTGATCTGCAAGATGTTTCCAAACAGCTGATGCAGAATCCGCCAGTGATTCCTTATCAGTTACGGCATGCCCAGGAAAAGCTGCTGATTTCACGCGCTGAACAAACCAGTAAATCAATTGACCAAGTGGTGATGCTAAACCGGATTTATACACCGGAAACCTTTGCCCGCCTGACCCGCACGGTAGAAGCACCCACCTTGATTTTATGGGGCAGACAGGATCGGATCATTAATGTCGAAGTGGTCAAAGAACTACATGCCCTGCTAAAACGTGCAGAAAAACCGGTAATTTTGAATAACGTCGGGCATATGCCGATTCTAGAAGCAGAAAAACAGGTCGCACAACATTATTTGCCTTTTCTAGCCAAGACGCAGACCCTAAAAAACCCGCTTGCTGATAAACTCATTCCTTTAAATTAAGTTTCAGAGATGCTATGCAGAAACACCCGATGATTGAGCAGTTGATCGATGCTCAACTTGATTTTCTCGATCAGGCATTTTCTCAATCTGAAACGATTCAAAGCGAGTTTCATGCGTTTTATTTGTGGCTGCGTAAACAGACTCTAAAAGAGCTGTGGAGCTGTGAACTGATCAATCAGCTGTTGCAAAAACAGATTCTGGGTACTGCTGCCAGCAGCTTTCTGATTGAACAGATTGCCGAACATATCCGTTTTGCCCTGGTGCATCCGGCCAATGATTCCACCACAATTGCCGATCTGATCCCAGTCCTGACCGTAGACAAGATCGCCCAGTATGTGGCCAGCAAAAGTGGCCATCGGCAACGTCTGATTAAAACCGTAGTCAATAATCCGGCATTTTCAGCCATGATTACGCAATTGATCCAGCATTCTATTCAGGATTATCTGGATAACTCCATGATTGCCAAAAGCGTGCCCGGGGTTTCCCGCTTTATGAAAATGGGAAAATCCGTTCTGGAAAATGTCACCGATACCAACCTCGATAGCACCATTGCACGTTATCTGCAAAAGAACATTCTGAAGCTCAGCCAGATGAGTGAGCATGTGCTAAACCAGCATTTTGACGACGAGAAACTCTATCATTTTCAGGCCAATCTCTGGCATAAAATCAAGGATATGCCTGTATCGGTCTTGAAGAATTATATTGAGCTGCAGGACCTGAATCAGACGGTCGGCTTAGGTCATGACATCTGGGATCACATACGCCAGACGGACTATCTGCAGCAGCAAGTGCATGACGGAATTCATACCTGGTATGTACGCAATCAGGAACATACCTTTGATCAGTTATTACGTGATCTGAATATTGATGAATCTCTCATTCAGAATGAATTGCAGCATCTGCTCAGCCCGGTAATCCAGCAGATGGTTTCCCAGGGTCATTTACGTGAACGTGCACGAAAATATCTGGAACAATTTTATTATCATGAAGATACTTTAAAAATCCTTGAAATTTAAATAAAAAAGCCGCTATAAAGCGGCTTTTTTATATTGTCATTTGCTTAGAATTTTGCATTCAAACTGATACCGTAACGACGACCATCCAATAGTTGATCACCATCAATATCTTCAGCTTTTTCATCCAGTAGGTTATAGACACCAAATTTACCTGTTAGATTCGGACTGAACTTATAGTTAAAGCCGACATCTACAAATTGGTAACCTGGATTTGGCTGAGCTATAGAGGTACGGCTCAAGTAAGCAGAGGTTTCAGAACGATGGTGCAAGCGGCTCCATACATTGAGTGCATCATTTAGCTCATAATCCACACCAATATTAAACATGTGTTCCGGCATCTGGTTCAGTGGCTGGCCTTTAAAAGCACCCGATTTAAACTCTGAATCGGTATAAGTATAGTTTGCAGTCAATATCGTATAATCATTCAGACTGGCTTCTACCGTTGCTTCTACACCACGAATTTCTGCTTCATCCACGTTGATCCGTTCACTAATAAAGTAGAATGGAATATCTCCTTCGAAACATTTCCAATTCTGCCAGTTATTACGGTTTGTTGTGGTGCCATCAGTATCGGTTTCACAGGCACGAACTTCCGTAATACGATCTTCATATTTAGTGATAAAGCCAGTCAGCGATGTATTGATATAATCATTTTTCCAGTTGAAACCTAATTCAGTCGATACGCTTGATTCTGGTTCTAAGTCCGGATTGGCACGGATGATGCCACGGCCTGTTGCTAAGGGTGAACCACCGCCACCCGTGACGCTATAGAACCCTTCTGTGGCTGCACGAATATCAGGCTGTTTATAACCTGTGGCCACACCACCTTTTACTACAAAGTTATCATTTACCGCGTATACCCCATACAGTCGTGGTGATAAATGGCCACTATAGTTTTCATCATGGTCATAACGCAGGCCAGCTGTTAAATCGAAGCGATCCGTAATACTCCAGGTGTCTTCAAGGAAAGCGGCAGCAGACCAACGTGTTAATTCACTAAATTCAGGTGCATTGGGATTCCGGTTAGTCGCTTTATCGACCAGTTTTTCATCTTTAAGATATCCCCCGAATGATAGCGTATGATCACCTAAGGCTAAGTTCCATTGACTGTTCGCTGTCCATGTATCCAGGGTAATCCCTTTGGTGCCGAGTTCCGTATTTCCACGATCCGGATTTTTTGAATTTTCATACTGGATATAAGATGAACTGTCCAAGTTATCGCTATAACGGCCATTATGGGTTACTGAATAAACGTTACGGTAATTACGCGAGAATGAATCTGCAGCGCCTTGAACGGCTGCTACCGTCTTACCGACTGAAGTCGTGGATTCCTGCTGCACAAAATTGGCTTCAACCTGCACATCATGATCATCATTAATGGCATAGCTCAGACGTGAATTTAAGCTTTCACGTTCTGTGCCACGAAAACCGCCCACATAATGGTCTTCATTACGTTCCTGCTTATTGACTGCCAGCTGCAAGCCCAGCTTGTCTGCAATTAAAGGCCCGGCAAGATATGCAGAAGCATTTTTAATATCACCTGAACGGCTACTGTCCTGAAGCGTGGTTCCTAATTCGACATGACCAGACCATTCATCAGACACTTTTTTGGTAATGATATTGACTACCCCGCCCATGGCATCCGTACCATAGAGTGTAGAAGCTGGACCACGAATAATTTCAATACGTTCAATGGCGGCAAGCGATGGCAAAATATTTTTCTCAAAACCTCCATCGTTTCCATTCGGATTGACATCCTTGCCATATTGACGCTTACCATCTACAAGAAACAAGGTGTAGTTTGAACTCATACCACGAATACTGATGGTCTGTGCAGAACCTGCACCTGAAACCACTACCCCGGGCGTATTACGCAGTACATCAGTAATGTCGTTATATTCACGTTTATCTAATTCTTCACGATCAATCACGGTAATGGAAGCTGGTGCTTTAGCCAAATCTTGCTCATAACCTGTTGCGGTCACCACAATTGTTTGCAATTTAGTCGCTTCCGCCTGTGGAACAACAACTTCTACTGCAGATGTATTTCCCACCATGGCTGTGAGTACAGCAAATGCCAAAGTTGTTTTTAAGAATGGCTTATTCATACCTTGCGCGCCCCAATATTTATGAAGAGATCATGTTTATTCGGTTGCAAAGTGTAACAACTTTTCACTCAAATGCAATTAATATTGATAATTATTATCATTTATATTCACTATATTATAAGCCAGATATAAAAAAACCTCGAAAGTTCGAGGTTTTTAAAATGCGATAAATAAACTGTTATATAGAACAGCTTATTTCATATACGCACCTTCAGACTGACTATGATCCGTTTCATCAACGACATGCATTAACTCTGGTACATGTTGTTTTAATGTGGTTTCAACACCTTGCTTCAACGTGATATCAATCGCTGAACAGCCCTGGCAACCACCACCAAATTTAAGTACAGCGGTTAAACCTTTTTCAGGGTCTTCTTTAACTTCAACCAGTGCACAGTTACCACCATGACCTGCCAGGCCTGGGTTAATTTCAGACTGTAATACATAGGTAATACGCTCTTCTACCGATGCATCTGGATCCACGCGTGGCACTTTGGAGTTCGGTGCACGGAAAGTCAACTGACCACCAAAACGGTCTTTGTTGTAATCAATCACGGCATCGAGTAAATACGGAATAGATGGCGAGTCGATAAAAGCAGGGAAATCAGGATATTCCTGCTTATAATCTGTCGGTACAACTTCATCAGGTGCACTATAGGCCATGCAACATTCAGCGCGAGGAGTACCCGGATGCTCTACAAAAACACGCACACCAATACCCGGGGTGTTCTGTTTATCCAGTAGATCCTTTAAATACTCTTGTGCTGTTGGTGTAATCAATAAGTTGGGAATTTCACCAACAACTGGAGTGCTGCTGTTCTCAGTCGACATAACAATAATTTCCTCAAGCTCAAGCGGCCATTTTAACTGAAGATGCGGGGTAATTTTTAAAAATCAACTAAAATTGTCGGATTTATTATAAAAGTACAACTTTAGCTTAATTTTAATGGCATGATAATTGGCAAATAGGCACCCTTAGAATCATTTATATGCTTGATTTACCTTTTAATCATACCGTGACCATTATTCTGATCACCTGTATTGTGTCATTTATTGCTTTCTCCAAAGAGACGGTGATGAATCGCCTGATTTTCTGGCCACCGGCACTGCAACGTGGACAATATGACCGCTTTATTACGCATGGCTTTATCCATGCGGATGGAGCTCATCTCTTGTTTAACATGATTACCCTGTTCTTCTTCGGCAGCGTGATTGAAAGCTTTTATCGTCAATATCTGTATGACCTGGGTTTTATCCTGTTTTACCTCGGTGGTCTGATCGCAGCGATTCTGCCAAGTTACCTGAAGCATAAAAATGATGCGCGCTGGGCCAGTCTCGGCGCTTCCGGTGCAGTCTCGGCTGTACTGTTTGCCTATATTCTGTTTGAACCTTGGAAGTTGATCTTTGTGTTCTTCATTCCGGTTCCTGCCATTATTTTTGCTGTGCTGTATGTAGCTTATAGCATCTGGTCAGGCAAAAAAGGCAATAGCAACATTAATCACAGCGCGCATTTATGGGGAGCGGCTTACGGGGTGGTCATGACGATTATTCTGGAGCCACGCCTGATTCCGCATTTCCTGAATAAACTGATGCAAGTTCCATTTTAATTAGGGTTATTTAATGATAAGAGAATGAGGCTATATATGAATTGAACCTCATATTTCTGCTAAAAATTGATAAGAGAGCTTCTGCTCTCTTATTTGTTTGAAACATCTCGTAATATATTAGAAAGTGATGATGTCACTTAATGCCAATCTTGGACTGAATTTTGCAGCGATAATGTATACACCTGTATATTAATTACTGTCATTCTCGAGATATTTTGCATGTCCACTACACCAGACGGTCTTCAATTTCCTCTTCAGTCTCAGCAACAAAAACCAAGTAGCTCTAAAGCAGGGCGCGCAATCATCGCGGCAGCGCTAGCCAATGTCGATTCACGCAGTTCTCAACAGGCACAATCAGAAAAAAACTGGCGCAAACAATATACTGTGCATTTTAAGCAGCTGGTCGAACAGGGACTGAGTTCTCCTGAAGCCAGCTTGAAAATTGCCGAAGATGGATTGACACAGGCCCATCAGACTTTTGAATTTTACCGTGATGGTCAAAAGTATGTATTGCAAGATGCTTTAACTCTGCCAGCTGAACAACTACATACGTTCAAACTCACAGGTCGCAGTAAAGCGGCACCAGAATGGTATGTGCCTTACCACGGTCAAAAGCTGCAAGGTGATGCCTTATTGGAGCAGATTGAGCGCTGGGAAAGCCAAGGCATTGTGGAAACCAGCCATGCCAATGCCCTGCGTGAATGTGTGGTGCATCCTGAATGGTTTGATCTTTCCGATCGGACCACGGTGCTGTTTGGTGCAGCATCTGAAGCCGGTCCTCTGACCTGGCTGGCGAAATGGAAAGCCAATATTGTAGCGATTGATCTGCCGAATACCCGTGTATGGGGCAAGATTGTTGATACCATCAACCAAGGCAATGCCACGCTGTATGCGCCATGTACTGAAGACCTGCCTGCTGATACTTCACTTGATATTTTAAAAGAAAAACTGGGGGCGAATTTGCTGACCCAGATTCCTGAAATTGCCAAATGGTTATTACAGTTCGAGCAGGATCTGGATCTGGCTGCAATTGCCTATCTGGATGGTGAAAAGCATGTTCGGGTCTCCATGGCGATGGATGCCATCATGCAGCATGTCAGCCAGCAAAAAGCTAATACCAGCCTGATGTACATGTGTACGCCGACCGATGTTTATGCGGTTCCGAGTGAAGTGATTGAAGCGTCAAAAGTAAAATATACTGAACGCTCCAAGACACAAGCAATCATCTCCAAAGGTGTTTCCACTTTAAGCCGCAAACACTTTTTCCAGAAAAATGCGCATGAACTGATTCAGTCTGGTGATCAGGCTTATGGTATCTGTGACTGCCTGGTGGTTGAACAAGGCCCGAACTATGCGCTGGCAAAACGTATCCAGCAATGGCGTGCCACCTTGGCTCGCGCTCAAGGGCAGCGGGTCAGTATCAATATTGCCCCTTCGACGACCACCTATTCTGTGACCAAGAATCCGCTGCTTAAAGCCGCGTTCAATGGCGCCAGCCTGTTTGATGTTGAAGCTTTCGCGCCTGAAACCACCAATGCGATTATGGCGGCACTATGGATTCATGACCTGCGTAATCCAGAATCAGTGGCCAATCCTGAAGTAAAACTCAACCATCCGCTTGAATTGATGATGCATGGCGCGAATCATGGTGGTTTGTGGCGAGTCGCTTATCTGGCGCGTACCGCACTGCCTTTTGCTGCGCTGTACGGTTTTGCAACAGAGAAGTTGCCGAAGGGATTGTTGAGTAAGTTGAAGAAGTAATTTATTTTCTTCTTTCGAGACTTCTTCTACGTTAGATAAACTTTTATTTAATAGACCTCTTGCGAAAGTATCGTTTTACCTAATTTTTGAATTGGCTAAAACCTTATAAAATGTAGCTTTGGGCTGTTTAAATTTTGACTAACGCAAGAAGTCTAATGTTTATCCCCTCACCCCAGCCCTCTCCCAAAGGGAGAGGGAGCTTTCCCAATGGATTCAAATTAGTAGTAGCAAACATCTAAAAATATCGTTTTCTAATAAAATGAATACTATTTAATTTAAATTTTCTTTATTTGAATAATTAATGTAGTCCCCTCTCCTGAGCAAGTTTTAAAGCACCACTTTTAAAACGAAGCGCAAGTGAGGGTTAGGGAGAAGTAAAAATCACCCATAAAAAAAGCTGCTCTAGAGCAGCTTTTTTTATGTCTAAATAACTTAGAACACTTTTAAAAGTACCCAATACAAACCGCCTGACAGACAGATCGTTGCTGGCAAGGTAAAGACCCAGGCAGACAGAATGGTTTTCACCATCTGGAAGTTCAGACCTGACTTGTTCGCCACCATGGTACCTGCTACTGCAGAGTTCAATACATGGGTAGTGGATACCGGCATACCAAAGCCATCTGCTGCCGCAATGGTTGACATCGCAACAAGTTCGGCAGACATACCCTGACCATAAGTCATATGCTGTTTACCAATACGCTCCCCGACAGTCACGACAATACGCTTCCAGCCGACCATCGTACCCAGACCAAGTGCCAAGGCTGTCGCCACTTTCACCCAGGTCGGGATGTATTGCAGGAATGAATCCAGATTGTCACGGTATTCATCTACTGTTTTTTCCTGTGCAGCACTCATTGTTGGTAAAGCTTCTGCTTTATCCAGACGTTTAAATGCTGTGGTGCTCAGGTACATGTCGTTGCGAAATTCAGACACTTGAGCTTCAGGAACATCCTTAATACTGGTATAGCTACCAACTTTTTCACCCAGATGATCCGTCAAACTTGCCAAGGCAGGCACGACTTCAGGGGTAATTTCCTTGGTCTGAATGTACTTGGTGATGACATCACGGGCTTGTTCATCCGGAATATCCTGATGATTTGGATAGATCACATCCGCAGTTTGTGCAGATAACTGGCCAAAAGACTGAATATGTTGTGCATCCAGATTTTTGTTCAGCGAGTACGCCAAAGGCACACAGCCGATCAGAATCAGCATGATCAGGCCCATACCTTTTTGACCGTCATTTGAACCGTGGGCAAAGCTTACCCCAGTACAGGTAAAGATCAGCATGGCACGAATCAATGGTGGCGGTGGCTTGTTACCTTCAGGTGGCTGGAACAGTTCCAGTTGACGCTTGAAGATTTTTTTCACCAGCAAGAACACAATCGCAGCAAATGCAAAACCGATTAAAGGCGAGAATAACAGCGCCTTACCGACTTTCATCACCTGCTCCATGTCTATACCTGAAGCGCCAGTACCGGCATTCAGAATATAGTTCATGATGCCAACACCCAGAATCGAACCGATCAGGGTATGTGAACTGGATGCCGGAATACCGAGAAACCAGGTTCCCAGATTCCAGAGAATTGCTGCGATCAGCATGGCAAAGACCATGGCAAAGCCTGCTCCGGAGCCGACATTCATGATCAGCTCGACCGGCAATAACGCAATAATGCCGTAAGCGACCGCACCACTGGCCACCATAACTCCAAGGAAGTTACAGAAGCCGGCCCACATCACTGCGACGGGAGCAGAAAGTGCGTTGGTATAAATGACCGTGGCAACTGCATTGGCGGTATCGTGGAAGCCATTGACGAACTCAAAGCTCAACGCAATAAAAAGTGCCGTCGCTAACAAAATAACTGAATACAAGCCTAAGGCCGGTACATGCGCTAAATCTGCAGACAACTGGAAGCCGATATAAATCAGCGTAGTGATAATAAGAGTCAGGAACACCGGCATAAAAAATTTCGGTGTTGGCACATGAACATTGGTCGACTTTTGGGAAGCCGACCCGTGTGCTGAATCTACGGGAGTTTGATTAGGATTCATGCAAGCAGGAATAGAGGATTCAAGAATCCCCATATTGTTCAGTTAAATTGTGACAATTATATGACAAACTGCTGTCATATGAAGCAATTATTTGGATTTTCTTGCTGCTATTCGTCCTGTTTAATTCCGACTAAAACACTAGATTTTGATTTTATAAATCATTTACTTAAGATAAGATTCCAGCTTCTTCAAGCTTAAAAACTCAACATATTTTGCTACCAAAACGATTTACGCCCTGCCTGTCATCAAGCTGAGCAAAAGTTTCATTTGCACAGCATAAGCCATCAATATGACAATTTCATGAATGAAAGCATCAGCTTAATTTTTTGATTTTGTTTACTGTCTCAAAGACATCGAATCAGATTAGAGATTGCAATATTTTCTGATCCGGATGTTAAAACTTGTTGTTTTTCTAGATGACTTATCAAATTTTCATATCATGCTTATCCATCATTCTGAGCAATCTCAGCAGAAATCAGCCAACTAATCTGCTAAGATTAGCGTCGTTTTTTTTGATTTCTGCTGAGAAAGTTTGAATGTCTACACTTACCACTTTAAAAGAACTTCTTGCCAAAAGAATTTTAATTATCGATGGTGCGATGGGTACTATGATCCAGCGCCATAAACTGGAAGAAGCCGATTATCGTGGTGAGCGTTTTGCTGACTGGGCCTATGATCTCAAAGGTAATAATGATTTGCTGGCGCTGACTCAGCCACAAATCATTCAAGGCATTCATGAAGCTTACTTGGAAGCTGGCGCCGACATTATTGAAACCAACACCTTTAACGGTACCCGCGTTTCAATGTCGGATTACCACATGGAAGATCTGGTTCCCGAGATTAACCGTGAAGCAGCGCGTCTGGCCAAAGAAGCCTGTGCCAAATATTCAACGCCTGAAAAACCACGCTTTGTGGCAGGTGTGATTGGTCCGACATCGCGTACCACCTCTATTTCTCCAAACGTGAATGACCCGGCGTTCCGTAACATCACTTTTGATGCGCTCAAAGTTGACTATATTGAATCAACCAAAGCCTTGATCGAAGGTGGTGCAGACATCATCCTGATCGAAACCGTGTTCGATACCTTGAATGCCAAGGCCGCAATTTTTGCAGTGAAAGAAGTCTTTAAAGAATTGGGCTATGAATTGCCAATCATGATTTCAGGTACGATCACGGATGCATCAGGTCGTACATTGACTGGTCAAACCGCTGAAGCCTTCTGGAACTCGATGCGCCATGCAGAGCCACTTTCTATCGGCTTTAACTGTGCCCTAGGTGCAGATGCGATGCGTCCACACGTTAAAACCGTGTCTGACGTTGCCAATACCTTTGTTTCAGCACATCCAAACGCTGGCTTGCCGAATGCCTTCGGTGGATATGATGAAACGCCGGAAGAAACTGCAGCCTTTATTAAAGAATTTGCAGAAAGTGGCTTAATTAATATTACCGGTGGTTGCTGTGGTACTACGCCGGATCATATCCGCGCGATTGCAAATGCTGTTGCAGGCATTACCCCTCGTCAAATTCCTGAAATTGAACCTGCCTGTCGTTTAAGCGGTTTAGAGCCATTTAACATCACCAAAGATTCACTGTTTGTGAACGTCGGTGAACGTACCAACGTCACCGGTTCGAAAAAATTCCTGCGTCTGATTCGTGAAGAAAACTTCGCCGAAGCACTTGATGTTGCCCGTCAACAGGTTGAAGCCGGTGCGCAGATCATCGACATCAACATGGATGAAGGCATGCTCGATTCACAAGGTGCGATGGTGCATTTCCTGAATCTGATTGCTTCTGAGCCGGATATTTCACGTGTGCCAATCATGCTGGATTCTTCTAAATGGGAGATTATCGAAGCGGGCCTGAAATGTGTGCAAGGCAAAGCCGTGGTGAACTCGATTTCCCTGAAAGAAGGTCATGACGAGTTTGTCGAACGTGCCCGCCTCTGCCGTCAATATGGTGCCGCGGTCATCGTGATGGCATTTGATGAAGATGGTCAGGCCGATACAGCTACGCGCAAAAAAGAAATCTGCAAACGTTCATATGATGTTCTGGTGAATGAAGTGGGTTTCCCGTCTGAAGATATTATCTTTGACCCGAACGTCTTTGCGATTGCAACCGGTATTGAAGAACACAACAACTATGGTGTGGACTTTATTGAAGCGACTGGCTGGATTAAACAGAACCTGCCAAATGCGATGATTTCTGGTGGTGTATCCAACGTATCGTTCTCGTTCCGTGGTAACGAACCGGTGCGTGAAGCGATTCACTCGGTGTTCCTGTACCATGCTATTCAGCAAGGCATGACTATGGGTATTGTAAATGCCGGTCAGATGGCGATTTACGATGACATCGATAAAGAATTGAAAGAAGCGGTTGAAGATGTTGTATTAAACCAGAACCAGGGTGAAAGTGGTCAGGAAGCAACCGAAAAACTGCTTGCTGTTGCTGAAAAATACCGTGGTCAAAGTGGTACGCAAAAAGCCGAAGAAAATCTGGAATGGCGTAATGAGTCTGTTGAAAAACGTCTTGAATATGCGTTGGTAAAAGGCATCACGACTTATATCGACCAAGATACCGAAGAAGCACGTTTAAACTCTACACGCCCACTCGATGTGATCGAAGGTCCATTGATGGCGGGTATGAACGTAGTCGGCGACCTGTTCGGTGCCGGTAAAATGTTCTTGCCGCAAGTGGTGAAATCTGCGCGTGTGATGAAACAGGCTGTGGCGTGGTTGAACCCGTTCATTGAGGCCGAGAAAACCCAAGCTGAGGCCAAAGGTAAAATCCTGCTGGCTACGGTGAAAGGCGATGTACACGATATCGGCAAAAATATCGTGGGTGTGGTATTAGGCTGTAACGGTTATGACATCGTTGACCTTGGCGTGATGGTGCCATGCGAAAAGATTCTACAAACTGCGATTGATGAAAAAGTTGATATCATCGGTTTGTCTGGTCTGATCACGCCGTCATTGGATGAAATGGTGTTTGTTGCCAAAGAAATGCAACGTAAAGGCTTTAACATTCCACTGATGATTGGTGGTGCGACGACTTCTAAAGCGCATACCGCAGTGAAAATCTCACCGCAATATCATAATGATGGCGTGCTTTATACCGCAGATGCATCACGTGCCGTGGGTGTAGCAACACAGTTGCTCTCTCCTGAGATGAAACCAAAACTTTTGGCTGACTATGCAGCGGATTATGAAAAAATTCGTACCCGTCTTGCTAACAAGCAACCGAAAGCGGCGAAATTGTCTTATCAAGATTCAGTTGAAAACGGCTTCAAGATCGACTTCGACAAGAATGCACCGGTTAAACCAAACTTCATCGGATCTGAAACTTTCACAAATTATCCGCTTGAAACTTTGGTGGAATATTTTGACTGGACGCCGTTCTTTATTTCATGGAGCCTGGCGGGTAAATTCCCGAAAATCCTTGAAGATGAAGTGGTGGGTGAAGCAGCGCGTGATTTGTATGAACAAGCGCAAGCAATGCTGAAAGACATCATCGAGAATAAACGTTTCGATGCGCGTGCGACGTTCAGCATTTATCCTGCAAACCGTGTAGCCGCAGATACAGTTGCGGTTGTGGATGAAACAGGCAATGTAACTCACAGCTTCGAACACTTACGTCAGCAGTCTGACAAAGTGACGGGTAAAGCGAACTACTCTCTGGCAGACTTTGTTGCACCGAAAGATGTCGCTCAGGATTACTTGGGCGGCTTTACCGTGTCGATCTTCGGTGCCGAAGAACTTTCGCAAGAATACAAAGCCAAAGGTGATGACTATAACGCGATTATGGTTCAAGCCTTGGGTGACCGTTTTGCAGAAGCATTTGCAGAGCACTTACATGAGCGTATTCGTAAAGAGTTCTGGGGCTACCAAGCAGACGAACAGCTTTCAAATGATGATTTGATCAAAGAGAAATATGTCGGCATTCGTCCTGCACCGGGCTACCCTGCTTGTCCGGAGCATTCTGAAAAAGCGCCATTGTTTGACTGGTTAGGTACAACCGACAAGATTGGTACGTACTTAACAACAAGTTTTGCGATGTGGCCACCTTCATCAGTCAGTGGTTTCTATTATGCAAACCCTGAAACTGAATATTTTAACGTGGGTAAAATCTCTGGCGACCAGTTGGAAGATTATGCGAAGCGTAAAGGCTGGACCTTGGATGAAGCGAAACGTTGGTTAGCGCCGAATTTGGATGATTCTGTGGTTTAAGAATTCTCTAGTTTCGATATAAAAAAACCCCTCGATTGAGGGGATTTTTTTGTTTTTAGATTTTTAATCTCCCTAAATCCCTATTTAAGAAAGAGGGACTTTCGCGTATCAAATGGCTTTGTTGCACAAACCTATCTGTAAAGGCTTTTTCAGCGATATAATTTTCAAATGAAGAAGCCTACACACAAAATCTACCGCACAACCAATTGGCCCGCATATAACCGAGCACTCATGAGTCGCG
>NZ_JBWZQN010000033.1:0-36308 GCF_056724605.1 Prolinoborus fasciculus
TCTTTGCACTGATAGTTTTGTTTCCCATCTACTTTGATGCCATTTTTCTTTATACTGTCACTGAGGCAGGTTGGACATTTGATTTCTAGAGTTATTCGCATTTCTCTATTTTATCAAAATTCAACCTACTTTGTTTCAGCATACTTTTTGAAACACCACCCACCAGCCAATGCTGTTTGACCTGATGATCTGTCAGCGTGTGATCCAGATAGAACAGGTCATCATGACCTTGAGTCAGCAGTAATTTTGGCCACTCGCCCTGAATACCAGAAGAGCCGGCAATAAAAAGTCCATAAGAGGCTAAGGATTCAATAAAGTTTTCTTGACGTTCTACGACTTGGTCTAGGCTAAAGCCATGATTCTGCTGAACAGGAAACTGCCCCTGTAGCCATTCATAAGCCTCTTTAATCCGTAAATTACCAATCGGATTACCTGCACCCGCTTTTAGAAGCGCCCAGTCTGCTTGTTCCTGAGTGTTTTCAGAAAAATTAAGCTGACGGAGTAATTCTTTACGGCCATAACCTTGAGGTAACAAATCCATCAGGAAGGCTGGCCAGGTAGATTGCAAGGTATTTTGCACATTTACTGGTAAATGATAGGCTAGCGCATGCCCATCGCTTAGGTTCATATAAGAAATAGCATATTCAAATAGATATGATGTGCGCGTGGCTGCTTGCCATCCAGTTTGTTGTTGACCGACAATCTCAACAATAGCGCAATCCAGCCATTCATCTTCCTGATAAATCTGCAGTGTGCAATATTGGTCCATAATTTTATTAAAATAGTAAAATAAAGTGATTTTATTTATTATATACCTATTTTAATAAAAAACTAATTTTATCTTCTTAAATTTTTTTATCGTTCTAAAAGTCCTTATCTTCACCAGAATACAAGGCTTATGAGGCTATATAACAAGATGTATCCTCATAGAAATCAATATATAACCCAATTAATTTTTAAATATCAGAGGAGCTCTAACCCTGGTTATTTATTATGAATCTTTCTTTTGAATAAAATTTTAAGCAGCAAATAAAGGACTAAATCCCCGTTTGCGTAGTAATTTTCGGTACATACTCGAGCTTCGATCTGCCGGAAAATGCGCTTCTAAAGATAAGTCCAAAGGTAAATATTCAGGTTTCTGATTTTCTACAATTAAACGATCTTCCTCGAAAATTTTTAGATTAAATGCGTAGGCATCTTCAACCGGTAAATCTTTATCATAATTGCGGCAAATAGGCGCAAAAAGTCGTGTTGAACGCGCAGTCATCGGTGAAGCAGCATTCATGATGACCTGCTTGGCATTATTCGGAAAATGAATCGTAAGTGTTGCAGTAAAGGGTAGGCTCACTTCGAAATGACGTAACCATTTAAAATCTTCCTGGCCACGCTGCTCGGTTCCAATCGGATAACGTCCTACACTGCTGATGTAATCTGCGTTAAAACCAACCTCCGTTTCTGTCGTACTGTAATCAGGAACTTCTACATCCTCCGGATCACCAAAAGTATCGGGATGCACCCAGGCAAAATGTGCCACATCAATAAAACCTTCGAGCTGTCTTCCTGCAAAACATTGAATGTCTATCTGAGGGCAGACCAGTTGCTGATACTCAGCATCATCCCAAAAAGGCATATGAGGAATATGAGGAATATGAGGTTCTGCATCCTTTTCAGCGCTTAACGAACACCAGATCAGATCATATTTTTCTACCGCAGCATAAGTTTTCAGATGGAAACGCTCCGATATTTTATGCTGAGGATGTGCAGGAATACGGTTACATTTACCTTCACTGCCAAAGCGTAAACCGTGATAACGACACACCACGCCTTGGCGGTCATTTTTTCCCAAGCTTAAAGGTACACCGCGATGCGGACATGCATCTTTCGCCACCACCAGTTCATCGTTCATTTTATAAATCACCAGCGGCATATCAAGCAGCATACTACTTGTTGGCTGATCTGTAATATCACGCGCAAGTGCAATCGGATACCAGTACTGAGCCAAAAGATGCCAGTCATGTTCCTCGAATGTCATATGGACGGGTAAGTCGGGACTAAACGTGGCGATATTTGTATTCATAATGGGTTCTGTGTCGTGACCTTTAGCTGGACTATAAAACAGCAAGGTGTTCTATGAAATTTCAATTAATAGGACATAGGATTGCGTAAATCAGAACACTGACCGGCGATTGAAAACAAAATAAGCATCTTTCCAGGTTTTTTTATGTTCAACCACGCAAATATTGAGATGTGAGATATTTCTAAGCTTAAATCTCCTAAAAATAATCTTTTTAAGCCTATGTTCGCGCTGTCGATATCGGCTCTACCACTGAACTTGCTTTTTTGATGACTTATATCATTGGCGCTATTTGTGTGTGGAATATTCCACTTGCTGCAGGGATGGCGGTTCTACTCACGATCATCCTGATGGGCAAACAGACATTGCATCAATTTGCCGGAAAAACGATCCAAAGCTATGAGTTAAGAGATGGGCTACTTTTATTGGCTTTGATATTGATTGCGTTGCCGGTCATGCCCAATAAGCCCTTGTGGGGCGCTGTACTGAATCCCTATATCATCCTTAAACTACTCATTTTAATCTTGATTGTGCAGTCCATGCACATGTGGCAAAACGAATCCTGTCCAATGATAAGGCCCTTATTTTATCTGCCTTAGCCTCGGGATTTGTCTCCAGTACGGCTACAATTGCCAGTTTGGGCATGCAAGTTCGATCCGGACAGGCCAGTGCTAAATTAAATGCAGGTGCGGGATTAATCTCCTGTATTGCCACCTTATTACAGCTCTTGCTGATTGTTCTGGGAGTGAGCGTAGAATGGTTCAAGTTTCTGCTAATTCCGAGTTTGGTGGGCATCGGAATTTTATGTATTGCTGCCGGATTCTTGATTTATCGAACTCCCCAAGCGGATAACAGTATGAGCATTAATGAAATACAAGAAATTGATAGCCGGATGTTCAGTATAAAAGAAGCGGTGATTATTGCGGTCAGTTTGACCTTAATCCAGGCTGGGATTTACGGCGCGAATCTTTTACTGGGAGATAGCGGCTTAATCTTAGGTACTTTTTTAGCCTCTTTATTTGAAGTGCATGCTGCTGTAGCAGGTGTAGTGATACAGGGAAATCCTCATAACCTGACTTTAATTTATGCTGTCATGATTGGACTTGCGGCACATGCGGTGTCTAAAAGTATCAATTCTTTTGTGACCGGGGGATGGAAATTTTTTCTGTATTTTGCACCTAGCCAGATTCTACATATGTTAGGACTTATCTTTATTCTTCTGAGTTTGAAATAAAGAAGGGCTGGTTTGCATATATTATGAAATGATCCAATCATTTTAAGTCATTTTAAGTCATTTTAAGTCATTTTAAGTCATTTTTAAGATTCAGATTCTAGGCTAAAGCATCTTAAAGTCTTTGAGCCATGGATCATGCTGAAGCTGTTTTCCCATTCGTCTTCTTTTAGTCAGCGACCTAAAAAGTCGATCAGTCTTTCAGGCTTCAATATGTTACTGGCTATTTGGCTAGGACTGATCCTAAACTTTGCTTTCTATCAGAAAATCCATGAATTTACACCTTATACCAATCTGAAAGCAGGCGTATTACTGGTCGCTACGGCGCTGATCATTATTGCGTTTTACAATCTGGTATTACAGTGGCTGAACTGGAAATGGAACGCCAAAATACTGGCCAGCGCCCTGATCATTTTGGGTGGTTTTAGTGCTTATTTTGTCAATAGTCTGGGGGTCGTTATTACGCCAGACCAGATTCAGAATATGCTGCAAACCGATGCCCGCGAAGTTCGAGATCTCTGGTCAATGCGACTGGTCATCTGGACACTAGTATTTGTAGTTTTTCCACTTTTTATCATCTGGATGCTTAAAATTCAGCCTGCATCGCTTGGGCATCAGCTGGTGCATAAAAGCCTGAGCAGTGTAGTCTCACTCGGACTGATTCTAGGTTTATTGTTCTGTTTCTATGTCGATTATGCCGCCATCTTCCGTGAGCACCGCGATCTGAAGGGTATGCTTTCTCCACAAAATAGCATCGCGTCCACCTTGTCCTATTATAAAAAGAAAGCACCTAAAGCGAATTTACCTTTGGTGGCTTTTGGCGAAGATGCACATCTGTTACAGCAGGCCCAAATGCAGGATCATCCCAAATTGATGGTGCTAGTTGTTGGAGAAACTGCACGTGCCGAGAGTTTTGCTTTAAATGGCTATGCGCGCAATACCAATCCTGAACTGAGCAAGTTAGCGGTGATTAATTTCAATCAGGTGAGCTCTTGTGGAACTGCAACTGCCGTTTCAGTGCCTTGTATGTTTTCGGGCATGTCACGTGAAACCTATGATGAACAGCTAGCCAGCCACCGTGAAGGTTTGCTGGATATTGCTCAGCGCGCCGGATATCAGGTGACCTGGATTGATAATAACTCAGGCTGTAAAGGTGCCTGTGACCGGGTACAAAAGTATCAGATTCCGGCACAACTGAAACAGAAGTGGTGTGATGCTTCTGGTGAATGTTTTGATGAAATCTTGGTGGATAGTCTGAAAGATTATCTGGCGCATCTGGATAAAAATAACCAGAAACCGCAGTTAATTGTGCTGCATCAGATGGGCAGTCATGGGCCAGCATATTTCAAGCGTTCCAAAACGCCGTATCAGCCATTTCAACCAACCTGTAATAGCAATGCCATTCAGGGCTGTAGTGCTGAAGAATTAAAGAATAGTTATGATAATTCGATTGTATATACAGACCATGTCCTTGCTCAAATCATTGAAACTTTAAAGCAGCAAACACAGTATCAGACCGGTTTCTGGTACCTGTCTGATCATGGAGAATCTACCGGAGAGCATGGTTTATACGTGCATGGTGCACCTTATAGTATGGCACCGACCCAGCAAACCCATGTCCCGATGCTGATGTGGTTTTCCGATATCTGGCAACAGTACAATGCCCGGCAGCTAAGCTGTTTAAAAACACAGACCGGACAGGCCCGTAGTCAGGATCATCTTTTCCCTAGTTTATTAAGCTTGCTGGATATAAAAACGCAAGTGACTGAAGCTACAAATGATATGCTTGCACAATGCTCACCATCATTAAAGAACAGAGCTTGAAATGCATAAAATACTAATTATTGAAGACGACTTTATGATTGCCGAGTCGACTGAAACATTGCTCAAGCTGCATCAGTTTGATGTGCATTGGGTCAATAATGGGATTGAGGGTTTAAAACAGTTACAGCAGCAGGTCTACGATATTGTCCTGCTCGATTTAGGCTTGCCGATGATGGATGGCATTCTGGTGCTAAAAAATATCCGGCAGAAGTTTCCGAATTTACCGGTGCTGATTATCTCCGCCCGGGATCAGTTACAAAACCGGGTAGATGGGCTGAATCAGGGAGCAGATGACTATTTAATCAAGCCTTATGAATTTGACGAGTTGCTGGCCCGTATTCATGCCTTAATACGCCGTAGTGGTTTAAAAAATACCGGGATAGATACGAATAAGAAATTATCACACGGCAGTTTGGAACTAGATCTAGAGCAGCATATCGCTCTGTTTAATGGACAGGCTATAGAATTATCCAACCGGGAATGGTCCATCTTAATGGCCATGTTAAATCATCCGAATAAAATTTTTTCTAAAAATGATTTAGAAGACAAGCTTTATGACTTTGACAGTGATGTCAGCAGTAATACGGTGGAAGTCTATATCCATCATCTGCGGGCAAAATTAGGAAAAGACTTCATCCGTACCATACGTGGGCTAGGATATCGTTTAGGATGAGCGCCATGCAGAAACGTTATTCCTTGCAAAAACGTCTGGTTATTTATATTTCACTGTTTAGCGTGGTATTGGGCTGTGTGCTGATCTTTGCAGCATACCGAATTGCGCTCGAAGAAATTAATGAAGTACTGGATAAACAGATGCAAAGTCTGGCAGAGCGCATTGCAGAAAATCATCCACAACCTTTACAAAGCCAAATTGATCTAGCCAAACAATACAGTGAAGAAGATTTATTTGTAGATATCTGGTCCTATACAGATACAGCCACTTCTTTGCATCCGCAGGATGTTCTGGTGGCGCCGGTCAAGAAAGCAGGTTTCTACAAGCATCAAACGCCGTATGGAACCTGGTTAACTTATATTATTCCTGGTAAGCAATTACAGATTCAGGTGAGCCAGCAGCAAAATGTCCGGCAGGAACTGGCTCTGGAGCTGGCAGCCAATATGTTTCTTCCTTATGTGCTTTTTTTACCTTTTGCATTATTCGGTTTAGGCTGGATGATCCGGAAAAATTTTCAGCCCCTTAATGATTTTAAAACTGAATTGGCCAGCCGCAAGGCACAAGACTTAAAGCCAATTGCAATGAAAGATTATCCCTTAGAGCTGGAACCGACCATTCAGGAAATGAATTATTTGTTTGGTCGCATTTCTCTGGCCCAACAGGAACAACGTCAATTTGTAGCAGATTCTGCCCATGAATTACGCACGCCACTGACGGCTTTGAATTTACAGGTACAAATTTTGCTACAGCAGTTTCCGCAGAGCGAGTCTATCCATAATTTGAGCCAAGGCATTTTGCGTATGCAGCATCTGGTCAACCAGTTATTAAGTCTGGCCAAACAGGATGTGACCGAAGGTTTGAGTGAGCCTGTTCAATTGTTATCACTGAATCAGATGACAGTCACCTGTATCGAAGAACTGATTCAACTAGCGCTACAAAAAGAGATTGATTTAGGGGTAGAGCAGCAGCAGGAACTGTTGATTCAGGGCCAAGCCTCGGCCTTGCACTCAATCATTTATAACCTGATTGATAATGCGATTAAATATAGTCCGAAGGATGGCGTGATCAATGTATCAATTTTCCAGCAAGGCCAGCAGGCGGTTTTACAAATTGAAGACAGTGGGGCAGGGATAGATCCTGCTCAATTCACTCAGATCCGGCAACGCTTCTATCGGATTCATAACCATGCAGAAATTGGCAGCGGTTTGGGTTTATCCATTGTAGATAAAGCCACCGAGCGCTTGGGTGGAACACTGGAATTTTCGCGAAGTACCAATCTGAGTGGCCTTTGTGTACAGGTCAAGCTTCCTTTAATCGAAGCCTAAGCGAATAAGCTTCTGGTTTTTTTGGAGTTAAGGTTGCCTGATACTAGAGAGTATAGGAGTGGTCTTTTCTATGGGTAGTTTATGGCTAAACAGCGTATAGCCAATGACATTCATGCACCAGATAATCCAGCCAGTCCATAAATTATGACTCAGGAAATGTGCTCCGCGCATCATTTGTGCCCAGCCCATGGTCAACCCTAAAATTACTGCAGCGATCAGAAGAAAATAAGCACGCTTGCGGTTAGAAATGCGATAAACAAAATAACCAGCCATCAACGCAAAACCACTAGATGCATGCCCCCCAGGAAAACAGTGGCCCGCAGTGGCACTAAAATCCCACAAAATCCCGTTATGGGTAGGTATGGTCATATCCCAGGGACAGGCATGGGCCGACTGAGATTTTAAAATTCCGATCGAGGCCGTGGTCAGCACCACCATGCTAAAGAAATAGCCAAATTCCCAGCGCCGCGTATGCCAGTTCTGCCATTTTAGTGATGCCAACCAGGCCAGTAATAATGTGATATACACCAGAATCAGCAGGTCTTTAACATAGCGATGATTGAGTTCTGCCAGTGCCCATTGTTGTCGAAGGGGAAATTGACCCTGATCATCGATAAAGGGATAGATGAGCTGTAAGTCCAGCACTCCTCCAATGTCAAAGAAGTTGAGAAGAATCAAAAAACTGAAGATCAAAAGTAAAGTTTGGGCCAGTAAAAATCGGGAACGGTCAGTGATCATTTTTAAGTTGTCCATTTCAGGCAGTAGCAAGAGCAGAGGTCAAATCAAATGACCAGCCAAAATGATGCCCCAAGTCAGAGCAATTAAACTGAGTGCTACAAACTGAGCCGCACTGCCCATATCCTTGGCATTTTTAGACAGTTCATGCCGTTCCATGGAAATCCGGTCTACCACTGCCTCTATCGCTGAGTTAATCAGTTCAATGATCAACGCCAATAGGCACACGGCGACCATCAGTGCTTGCTCAACCCGGCTAACCGGCATCCAAAAGCTTAGAGGAATCAAAATAAGGTTGATCAGCAGAATTTGCCGGAAGGCGGCCTCATTTTGAAAGGCGGTTTTAAAACCAGCCAGGGAATAACGGGTCGCATTAAAAATACGCTGCGTTCCTGAGGTGCCTTTATAAGGTGAGCGGTAGGAAGACATAGAACAGTTTCAGTTAACAAGAGATAGGATTAACTTAAATTTTCAATCTTAAAATGCTCTTAAAAAAACCGGCCGTTCTCTGGATTTTTTATACACACAGCTTTTACATTCTTTTGCACAAAATTAAGAATTTTTTAAGTTTGGGCTTCTATCTTGAGTAGCAAGTTAATTTCGTGGTGTGAGCCAAATGATCAAGTTCAGTTTTGATCCTTATTTATCTAGTCAGATTCACTTTCTAAATACATATTTCAAGCAGCCTGAATATAAAAAACAAATCAATCACAATAAATTTTTACTACAAGTACCTCCGGCGTATCCGGTAATTTCAGCACAGGATCAATCGCTACATTTGACGGTCAAAACTGTAGAACAAAGCGAGACACCTGAACGCCGTAGCCTGGAACATTTTATTCAGGAAAAATATCAGCAAGTCCATCAGGCCACTGTATCGAGCTTCTCTTCGACCCTGTTTGCAGGTTATCAAGGCGCCGAGATGCAGGTGGTGATTGGTATGCAGCATTTAAATCAATTTAATGCCTTTCTGGAACAGTATCTCGATGAACCCGTTGAAAACACATTAAGTAAACTGAGCCAAACCCAGGTCAGTCGAGACAAAGTGGTAGAAATTGGCAATCTTGCAGCACTAGATATGGACAAAGCCAAACTGATGGTGGCCTTTCTGGTTTTTCATCTCTCGCAGCAACACATCGAATGGGCAGTATGTACCGGGACAGCCGCTGTGCGTTATGTGCTGCAACAAATGGGATTACATTTTCATGTGCTTGAAAAGGCTGACCCGCAAGTCCTTGGAGAGGCACAACGCCTGTGGGGCAGTTATTACCAGCAGAAACCTTATGTGCTGGCGATTGATGTGGCAGAGGCCCTACAAGTCGCTCGTCAATTTTATCAATTTAGTCATTAAAGCATTTTGCTTGATCAGCGAGGCACAGAATTTAAATGATGACTGCTTTATTTGAACGTATCAGCCTGCAAGCACGACAATATCCGCAGCTAGAAGCGGTAGTCACCACACAGGCAACCCTCAGCTATGCGGAGCTACAGCAGCGGGTAGAATTATTGAGTGCCGGTTTCAAGCAGCTTAATCTGCGCCATCTGGCCTTATGGGGCGTGAGCAGCATCGACTGGATTGTGGTCGATCTTGCCGCACAAAAAGCCGGCATGACTGTAATACCTGTTCCTCTATTTTTTACTGTAGCCCAAGTACGGCATCTGCTTTCCGACAGCCAAACAGAGCTGCTCTGTATTCTGGATGAATCTTTCTCTGCACCAGAATGGCTGTTAAATCTGGCTCAAGACATGAGTAGAGATGAGATTTTTATTGCTGGCCAGCTACA
Source organism: Prolinoborus fasciculus (assembly GCF_056724605.1). The sequence goes on from NZ_JBWZQN010000033.1 coordinate 9,647, forward strand.
TGCACGCTTTTTTCAGCTAGAACAGGCAGTACAGTATTCATCTTCTTTACAAACCCAGCAGCCGGCAAAAATCACCTATACCTCTGGCAGTACGGGGACACCGAAAGGCGTGTGTCTGGCTGAAGACACCATAGAATCAATTACGCATTCACTCAGTCATGCATTGGCCAGCAGTCAGCTTGGACGGCATTTGTGCCTGATTCCATTTGCCACCTTGCTGGAAAATATTGCCGGCATTTATGTCGCACTGAGCATGGGGCGCGCTGTAGTAGTCGGTGAGGTGAGCCAGTTTGGCCTGACATCTAATCATACTTTTGATACACAACGGTTTGTAAATGCACTGCAGAGCTATCAAATCGAAAGTGTGATTTTATTACCGCAGATGCTGAAAGCGATTGTGGAATATAGCGCTGAACACGGGGCTGCAGGTTTCAAGACGCTGAAATTTATTGCGGTCGGTGGAGGGAAAGTCTCTGCTGATTTACTCAAACAGTGTAAGCAACTTAACCTTCCGGTTTATGAGGGTTATGGCCTGTCCGAGTGTGCCTCGGTGGTCAGTCTGAATCTGCCGGGTGCACGCCGCATTGGCAGTGTGGGCCGGATTTTACCGCATGTCGAAGTTGAGATTGCAGCCAACAGCGAATTAGTAGTGAAGGGTAATGCCATGCTGGGTTATGTCAATGACATGACTGCGACACCGTATATTCATACGGGTGATGCCGGATATTTTGATGAGGATGGCTATTTGTACATTACCGGACGCATCAAGCAGATAATTATCAGCAGTTTTGGACGTAATATTTCTCCGGAATGGGTCGAATCCAACAGTCTGACCGAGCCGGAAATCCAGCAGATTGCCATTTTTGGCGAAGCCCAGCCACATCTTTCGGCCGTGATTTATGCCCCGGATGATACGCAAGACCAGCAACTGGCAGCAGCACTTCAGCGGGCCAATAGCCGGATGCCGGACTATGCGCAGGTTAAACACTGGTGTAGGTCTCCAGAGCCATTTTCTTTAGACAACCAGATGTTGACCGACAACGGCAAACTGCGCAGACAGCAGATTCAGCAAAAGTTTCAGGCTGAACTGATGCCGGACGAGTCCCAACTTATTTTTGCATAATTCACAGACCCATAGATCTGTTGAATGAGAGAGAACACATGAATATTGCACAGCGAGCTTTGAACACCACACCTAAACAGATTAAAACGCAATTGGTAGAGCAGGGTTGGGTTTTGTTAAGACATGAACACTATGACGTGACCTCGTTTAGTGAACTCATGAATAGGTTATGCCAGCGGCTGACTTATGATCCTGCACGCGAAAATGTCACTCGCCAGTCTCAGAAAGTTGATGCCGGCACCCAGGCCATGGGACTGCATATTGAAAATGGTACGACGCCTTTACCGTCCGATATTATCGCCTTTTTCAGTGAGAAAAGTGCCTCGCGTGGTTCGCAGACTACCTTATGTGATGGGCATGAAGTCTGGAAAAATATGTCGGATGCTCTCAAGCAGAAATTTACCGAGCCGATGACCATTAGCCGTTATTTACCCAAACCGATCTGGCAGAAGTATGTGGCCACTGCCTTGAATATTGAAGATGCAGAGCAAGTCGGCCAGCAGGAGCTACAGCAGTTTATCCAGATGATACCCGGCCAGCGGATCAGTCCCGCACATGATGGGAGAGTGCACTACCATTTAAATATGCCGATGATCCGCCATGACAATCTTAAGGGTGTTCCAGCCTTTGCCAATACCTTACTGGGACCTTCTTACAATTATGAAAAACCCCGTTTTTATTTTGCTGATGGTTCAGAGATCAGTTCAGACTTACTCGCAGAACTGGCAGAGCGTTGTGAAACCCAGACCTCAGAAATTGACTGGCAGGATGGTGATCTGGTGATTATCGACAACAAACGCTTTATGCATGGCCGACGTGAAATCTTGGTGCCACTTGAGCAGCGTAAATTGTATATCTGTATGGGGCTGGGCCTGAATCCTGACTTTTAAGCAAAGCAGAAAAAGACATCTAAAAAATTCAACCATAAGAGAAGTGATCTATGTCCAATTTAACAGCAGTTCTTCTAGGTGCAACCGGTGGCATTGGTCAGGCCATTGCCGATATTCTTGGGAAAAATGGCCTGAATCTGGTTCTGGTCGGACGTAATGAACAGACTTTGCGAAAATTAGGTGAAAAACTGGCACAGCGTTATCCGGATATACAACTGCAAGGGATCTGCTGTGACCTGGCTGAGCAGAAGAGCCGTGATGAGCTGATTCATGCACTGGCCACATTGAATACCCCAATCCACTATTACATCAATAATGCTGGCATCAATGATTTCAGTCTGTTCTCACAGCAGTCACAGGAAGTGATGGAACAGATGATGCTGATTAATGTGGTCTATCCCTTGCAACTGGTACAAGGCATGATTCCATTGATGTCAAAAACTCAGCCAAGCCAGATCATTCATATTGGCTCTACCTTTGGCAGCATTGGCTATCCGGGTTATGTCAGTTATTGTGCCAGTAAATTCGCCTTGCGTGGTGCTACCGAAGCCTTGGCACGTGAGTATAGTAATACCTCGATTCAATTTCGTTATTTTTCACCAAGGGCAACGATAACGGAAATGAATGATGCAAATGTTACAGAGATGAATCAGGCACTGGGAACTAAAATGGATGATCCTGATTTTGTCGCACAAGAGTTTTATCGTTTTTTACAGAAAGACTGTCAGTCGTATCAGGTCGGCTATCCTGAAAAAATCTTTGTGAAGGTGAATCAGGTTTTACCTAATATCGTTTCTGGTTCGATTGAAAAAGATCTGGATACTATTTATAGATATGCTGATAGAAGATAGCTTTGGTAAAAATTTCAAAATTAACTTTTATGGACAAGGAGGATATGAACTTAAAGTATCATGTACTCAATTTAACATAATATACATTATACGAAATACTATTGTTAGAACCCATTTAAAGTGTCTATATTCTCACCAATAAAAATGTCTGGTTTATGATGGTTTTTATCACCATGGACTGGATATAAAATATAGATGCTGATCACTATGTCCGATAAAGAAATTCAACGTCTTGCAGTTCTGCAAGACGTTAGAGATCATCGTATTACCCAGGTCCGTGCTGCTGAAATCCTGAATCTTTCCACCCGTCAAATTACCCGGTTATTGCAGAAGCTCAATCAAGATGGTGTCTCAGGTATGGCACATGCCAGTCGTGGTCAACCGGGTCATCGTCGCCATGACGTCCTGTTAAAATCAGAATGTCTTTCCATTATTTCTGAACATTTACTTGGCTTTGGTCCTACATTGGCTCATGAGAAGCTCAGCAGCATGTTTGGCCTGCATATCCCGGTAGAAACGGTTCGTCGCTGGATGACTGCAAATGACCTCTGGATTCCTCGATCCAAGCGCCTGAAACGTCCATATCAGCCTCGATACAACCGTGATTGCTTCGGTGAGCTGATCCAGATCGATGGCTCATATCATGACTGGTTTGAAGGTCGAGCTTCCAAATGCTGCTTGCTAGTTTATATCGATGACGCCACTGGAAAGCTGTTGCATCTGCGCTTTTGTGAGGCTGAAACGACCTTTGATTATATGCTTTCAACCCGAGCCTACATTGAGCAATACGGCAAGCCTTTAGCGTTTTATAGCGATAAACACTCGGTATTCCGAGTGAATCAGAAATCGAGCCAAGATAGCCAGATCACGCAATTTGGGCGGATTCTGAATGAGTTAAATATTGATATTATCTTCGCCAACTCACCCCAGGCCAAAGGCCGTGTGGAACGTGCCAATAGAACACTCCAGGATCGCCTGATCAAGGAAATGCGCCTAGAAGGTATCTGTTCAATTGCCGAGGCAAATGCCTGGCTGCCCTGCTTTATTGAGCATTTCAATCAGAAGTTTGCCAAGTGTGCGCGAGACTCAAAGAATTTACATCGGCCATTAACCGAATCTCATCTTGAACTGGATGATATTTTTACCTGGCAGGAACTGCGTAAGGTCACCAAGAATCTGACCCTGACCTATGACAAATGTATTTATCTGCTTGAACCGACAGAGCTGAATCATAAGCTTGTTGGGCAATATATTTCATTTCTGGAGTACCCGGATGGGACTGTGGCCCTCATGCACGAGGGACGAAAGCTCAACTACAGCATTTTCAATAAATTAGCTGGGCTACAGCAGAATGAGATCGTTGAGAATAAACGGTTAGGTACAGTTCTGGCACATATTCAGCAACAGCATGAAGAGTTGGAAAAACAGAATAAACGTTCCCGTCTCAAGAAAAGTATGCCGAGTTGTAAAGCTCAGAAAGCTGTTATTGAACAAAGAAAGTTAAATCCTGTGCTTGACTCTTGTGGTTAAAAACAGGACATTTTAAATGGTTTATCGCATAGACATTTTAATTGGTGAATAACACAACCTAATATGTTCATATAACTGCATTCACCATATACTTATAGCTGCTGCTCAAGCAACTTAAACGTTAAAGCACTTCAAATTCAATCCGACGATTTCTCTTGCGACCATCAGCTGTTGCATTATCCGCTACAGGTTTACTTGAACCTGAGCCTTTAGTACTCAGTAAATGTGTTGGAACATTTTTTGCGATTAAATAAGATTTCACTGCTTCTGCACGTTGCTGACTCAACATGAGATTTTTATTAATATCGCCTGAACTATCCGTATGTCCAATAATCCGTATTTTTTTGCCGCTAACCTTATTTAAGGCACTGACCATTTCATCCAGAATTTGTATACCTGAGGTTGCTAATACTGCACTGCCAGATTCAAATTCAATAATCCGGTTCTTTAATGCAGCATCAATAATCCGCTGTTCGGCCTGATTGACTGAAAGCTGTGCATTTAAACGATAATTTTCAGGTATTAAACCCTTAAATTTTTCTGTAGTATCCTGAATTTCATAAAAATTTGATACTTTACCCGTTAGCTTAATATCAGAACCTTTAACCGTTAACGTTCCCTGTTTAACTTTTTTAAGGTCTTTATTAATCACATCACTGACTATATTCGACCAATCCGTTGATGCCACTACTTGACGAATCTGAATGCGATCTATCACATTTTCCTGACCATAATTTGAATGCAATTTCGCCAAAATAGCTTGCTTACTATTGTTATTCGGTACATTACCTTCAGCAATTACAGGTTGTGCATGCACATTAAAACCAATTAAAAAACAGGATAAAATAATGATTTTATTTAACTTTAAGTATTTATTTTTTATTTTCATTTTATGCTTCTATAAATGTTTATTTAATTAATTTAATGCCTTGAGTCAGGCTCATCTGATTTTCAGTTAAAGACTATTCTAGTGCCGCCAACCTTGAATTATTTTCTACATTAAAATTAGTTGTTTTTAATTCATATCAATTCACCCACGTGATCCATTTACAATATAATTGATTGATCAATGTCATGGCGCTGAAGTTCCTATGTTTGCAGCAGCCGTGGTAGTTGTCTGAACAGTTTTTCCTGATATCGTCTTATTCTGAGCTGCGACCACTCTTACTGCTTTATTCGAAACCACCTGATCCACCAACTGCAAATTACTATAACTTGGATTACTTCCGATAGAACTTGTATTATTCCCACTCACCAACCGAAAATTGGTCTTCACAAATAGTTCAGGATTCTCTTTACTGCGCCAGACCATTTCAAAAATATTGCCTTTTTGTGTACGCTGAGCACTATCAATCAAACGATTGATTCCATATTCCCCAGGCTCATCAAAAATGGTATGGGTCTTCCCTTCCAAATCAATCACCGTGATCCGTGCGCCTGGAATTGCGCCGGAATTTGGCCAGATAAAATTCACCCATTGTTGAATTCCGTTTTCAAATAGCATTCTTTGTCCATCAATATCAATGGTATAAGCCAATAAATGAGCCTGTTCCAGTGGGTAAAACTGGAAATTAGATTGATTGGGTCTCACTGCCTGACGACTGGTATTATTTAACTCACCAGTTGCCATACCATTCACAGGCGCGACATAATTTTGAAAGTTTGCAACAAACACAGGATTTAGATTAAGCCCTAAATCTTGCCAGGTTTTCGAGCTTAAGCTATAGCCACGACGGATCACTAAGGGATCAAGATGCTCTTTGACAAAACGGGAAATACTGCCATTTTCACCAAAAATCTGATTAATTTCTTGAGAGGTTGCCTGTAAGCTACCTTGACTGCTAAACGGATATTTTTGCGATAAATTTGCATTAAATGGTTGATAGGCCTGTATTAGCCAGAGTTCGTTCATTTCAGCTTGTGCCGGAAGCATCAGACTTTCAAAGGAACGTGTGAGAGGAACACTAAACAACTTCTTAATCAGCTGTTGATCCAGCTCATGGGTTCCTACCGACATTTTCTCATCCACAAACTTTTGAGTGATATTAAAGATAGAATTCTGCTCATCAACGGTCTGCTTAAGGAGCATCATGCTCGCCGGACCAATATCTCCAGAACTTTTTAGATCATTAAAGCGACTCCGTATCTTGGCCAGAGATTGCATATACTCATCCAGCAGCGACCGGTTCTGCAAATCATCTCGTGTACGTACAATCTGGTAGAAGATCTGAAAGTCTTTGGCAATCATCCCCTGAGAGAAAGTCGATGCAGAATTCTGTGCCAACTTGCCATCATGACGTTGCAATATCTTGCGTTTAAACCAGGCAATAAAACCTTTTTGTGGAACCGCCAACTCAGCTTGTACCATTGGATTATCCCAGCTGGTTTCTTGCGCTACCCGTTGTATGACTTTACGAATCGGTGAGTTTTCTGGTTCGCTAAGAATATCTATCTGATATGTTTGCTGATTAAAGTCACCGGCCTTGGCATAATAAATGGCACCCAAGAATTTACGCCATTCGCTGATATATTCTTTTTTATACATTTCAGTCAGCTGGCGTCGAATTTGTTCAGGACTGCCACTAAAACTCAAATCATCAGACTGTGATGTATTAAGTACCCAATCTTTACTTTCAGTTGGGCTTTGCGCCGCGGTTTCTATGGCAGGTTGTACATATTCGTTCCAGGCTTGATAGCTATAAAAACCGGGTAAGGCATAACTTCCCAACATGGTTGTCTGAGCATTCTCGGTTTAAAGAAAACAGCTGAAATGGCGCATCAACTCATTCATGAAGGACAATTACAGACTCAAACATTTCAGCCTTGAGTGCGAAATCGTAAATTAATTTAGAAAAGTCTGCATATGTTTAATGACTTCATCTGGCTTTTCACCATGCAGCCAATGTCCTGTATTTTCAATGCATTCAATTTTCGCCTGAGAAAATTGTTCATTGATTGCCGCAAAATGTTCAGGTTTTGAGATATAAAAAGAATTACCGCCACGAAGAAATAAAGCTGGCTGATTAACTTTTTCGACCTTTTCCCAAGCCATAATATCTGGATAATGATCAAATAAAGCTTGAACATTAAAGAGCCATTGCCCTTTATTAAAGGATTTTAATAAAAACTGAATTACCATTTCTTCATGAATGTATTCACGCATAATTTTTGCTGCCTCAAGTCGTGAAGCAACATTTGCTTGCTGCACAGCAAATAAGGCTTTAAAAATCTCAGTATGATGACTCTCATGATATTGGATTGGTGTAATATCAAGAACGACCAACTTTTCAGTTTGTACTCGGGCTAAATCAGCCAATTTCATAGCAATTTTTCCGCCCATAGAATGCCCTATTACTATGAACTTTTGAATATTTAAACTTGATAAAGTTTCTAGGACATCTTCCGCCATGAACTGATAATTTAAGTCTGAACTATGACCAGAAAGACCATGATTGCGTACATCAATTTGAAGCACGGTTCTTTGCTCAGAAAAATATCGAGCTAGTATTCCTAAATTACTTAAACTACCGAATAAACCATGAATAAAAATCATTGGAGATAGTACTGACGTTTCGTGGTGTTGGAGTTGATAATTTAGGATCATTTGAGAATTCCGTGATTTCTTTCTTTATTTAAGTGTTTATAATGGATTTATATTGGGAATTAATCAATTGCGAAATTTTTAAATATAAATTTTACTTAGGCTATTTTATGGGGATATATTTTGCTTAGGCTAAATAATTCATAATCGATTTGTAAGTATTTAAAATTACGATTTTAGATCTGGATGGATATTTGGCTATAAATATGAAAGAAGATGGTTGAGTTGTGATGCAGACTAAATAAAATTAATGAAAATCTTAAAACTGGGATTTAATAACATGTAAACCACTTTTAGGTCAGAGTGTTTCTTAAACTAACTCGCTGTTATTACCCAAATAGACTGAGGTAATTTTGAAAATATTGTTTTTAATTATTCATTGCTTATTATTTATCAAAAAATGACTATTCATAAGTAGCTTATTAATCCACTTGATTCTGTTTAGAATAATACGTCTTAAGTCCAAATGAGTTACAGGTAGTAAACATCAACATTATAAATTTCCCCTCTCCCCCTTTCTTGATAAAGTTGTTAAAATTATGTATTGCTTAGGCTATTTTAATATCTTAGGATGTTCAAGTTATTAGCTTAAATATAAACGTGCAATCACGCTATCCTACTTAAATTATCCTGTTCAAGAAATTACACCGCATAAATAAGACATTTTTTAGAAATTACAAAACCACGATTATTCATCTATTCTTATCAATAGCTTGAATACAGTGGATATATCCCCGAGGTATGAGGTATTCACATTAAAATAAATTTAAATTAACTTAACAAACTCTTTATCAAATGATATTCGGGAGATGGTCTTTCAGGTTTTAATATCTATAAAATTTGATTGTGAAATAGACTTAGATACTTTATTTTTATTCCACTGCGAAAAACTTTCAAGATAAAAAAGTAGTTTATAACTTATTCTACTTCCCTATTTTTACAAAATACGCTCGCCGTCATTCCAGATTTAGTCAAACTTTGATCCTGCCGCTCAAGAAAATTTCTGGCAATCATAGACATCGTAGGTGCCATATTCAGACTGCTGTTTTCTTCGGACACCTTTTGAATATCCTGATAGGCTTTCAGTCGCTTGCAGAAAGCCTGGCGTTGAGTTTGGGCATCTGCCTTTTGATCATCTTCATCTAAAATATGTTTGGTTTCATTCACGATTTTAGTCTGTGCTGAAATAAACTCATCATAGGCACTTTGTGAAAGCGGCTGTGCGAAGACTACGCTACTCAGTCCTAATAATAATCCAGCACAAATGAAAGATGATTTTTTTAGCATTTAAATTTCTTCTTTCCAGACATCTTCATAATCATCGGCATCGATCATGAAACGAAAACCTGTTTCCAGAGCCAGATACGGTAAAACTTCTGGTGCAATGTCCTGTAATTCACGTACTGTCATGGTTTCAAAAGTTTCTTCACTTGAAGGTTCTCCACCATAAATATACCAGCTAATATTTTCAGCCGTTTCAGGCTTTTTACGGATGCCGACAATCGGATCTTGTTTCAAGGTATGTACGGCCACCGCAACAACATCATCACCCGTGACTTCAACATAAGCCGAGCCTACTTCTTCACAAAGTAGTTTTTGCTCTGCGATCAGTTCTTGTAAAGGTGATAGGTTTTGCGTGTTTTTCGACATTCGGTCTTACTCATCAATTTTCATTAGCACGCTATTTTAACTTAATTTTAATGAAGCTGATTGGGATTTCATCGAGATCTAAAAAATATCTGCCCTTAAACCGTGTTAAGTGCAGATATGGATCTCAGCTTATTGGAATACTTTAAAGCGCTCTTCATCTGCCAGATAATCTTTGGCACGTGGCTCGCCTTCTATCGAACCAAAGACCAACTGTGCACGCAACTTCCAGTTCGATGGAATGTCCCATTCCGCATGTACCTGTTCATCCACGATCGGATTGTAATGCTGCAATGATGCGCCCAGACCTTCTGTATGCAATGCTGTCCAGGTTGCAAATTGTGCGATCGCAGTCGAATGCTCTGCCCAGATTGGGAAGTTATCAGCATAAGATGGGAATTGTTCCTGTAAGCCTTGTACGACTGTGTGATCTTCAAAAAATAAAACGGTACCTAGCCCTGCCGCAAAACTTGCCATTTTTACTGTGGTTTTTGCAGCACTTTCTTCATCTTTAGCATAGCTTTTTAATTTTTCTGCTACAAAGCCCCAGAACTTTTCATGTTCTGAATTGAATAAAATGACGGCGCGTGAAGACTGAGAATTGAAAGAAGATGGGCTTTGCTTAATTGCAGTCTGAATCAAATCAGTTAAATGTTCAGGAGATTGTTCAACATTCTTGGCAATGGCATAAATAGTACGGCGTTTAGTAATTAAATCTAAAAACTGATTCGACATTTTTGAAAATCCTGGGATATATCTTCGGGAAAATTTGAACCTTCAGTTATTTTTATGAAGGATAGCTAATCAATGGAGCTTTTGCTTTAACGTGAGATAAAGCCTATATACCTTAAAAAATAATGGACTCAATTACTAGGCTATTTAATTGATATTTTTATATATTTTTTAGCTAAAAATGATCATTTTCATCTATTTTTTGAACAATCGTTAAAACTACTGCCCTATGCGAGTGCCTGACGCTAAACAATGGTTCAACATGCGCTATTATTGATCAAAATTTTAAGAATGAAAAAGTTCAATGACCATATTTAATATTGCTTAGGCTATTTCAAGAGATCATGCATCATGAAATAAATCTCATATTCCAGATAAAATTAATCCCCCAAAATTGGAGGATTAATTTTATAATTAAAAGCTAAAAAACCGATTTAAAACTTCGCGTTCAGCACCTGAGCAGATACTTTAGTCTTCCAGAGCTCACGTAAAATCGGTAAATAGAATTTCTCACCGAGTTCCACCAGTTCTGCATCAATCAGAGCATGCATCTCATGCATAAACAAATAATCCAGTTCAACTGTGGTTAGTTTAGTCTGCTGTTTTTGATAGTCTTTGCGTTTCTGTTGGGCTTGTTTAACCAGACGATCCGTAAATGCTTTATCTTTAAACTGGGTAATTGCTTTTAATCGAAGTTCGATAATACCCCATCCAGTTAAGAACATCTGGAAGGTTTCAAAATCATCGCTGGTCGATTCCCAAGACATTTCTTCCAGATTTTCATTATCGGGAAGCACAGGTAAAAGAAGTTCCATCACACTTGGGAAAATCTTTTTGAAATTCAGAATAAATTTAACAGGATGCTCACCTGGATAATCCTTGAATTGCACCTTTCTTTGAACATCTGTTAAATAAATATCAAGCATAAAACAATCATCAGTGGTTAATCTCATCTAACATTATTGTACGCAACTCTGCCTGAGATAAAAACCACTGCTGACTATTCCATGATAAAACAGGCGTAAAGATTGAAAATAAAAGTGCTCCGGCCCTTATTTAGCATTCGGTGAGACCATCTGTTCAGGACGCACCACTTCATCAAACTGTTCAGCGGTGACTAAACCCAGTTCAACAGCCACCTGTTTTAAGGTTTTTCCTTCCTTATAAGCTGTTTTGGCAACCTTGGCTGCATTCTCATAACCAATGACCGGATTCAATGCCGTGACCAGCATTAAAGAATCATGCAGGAAATGTTCAATTTTCTCATGATTCGGCTCAATGCCTACGGCGCAATGATCATTAAAACTGTTACACGCATCGCCTAAAAGCTGGATGGATTGCAACAGATTATAGGCAATGACCGGCATAAATACATTCAGTTCAAAGTTACCTGATGCACCTGCCACGTTAATGGTGGTGTCATTTCCGAGAACTTGCGCGACCACCATCGTCATCGCTTCACTTTGCGTCGGGTTCACCTTACCCGGCATGATGCTAGAACCCGGTTCATTTTCAGGAATACGCAATTCACCAAAACCACAACGTGGCCCGCTGGCTAGCCAGCGAATATCATTGGCAATCTTATTCAGGCTAACCGCTAAAGTCTTTAATGCACCAGAAGCAAATACCGCAGCATCACGGCCTGCCAAAGCCTCAAACTTGTTTGGCGCAGTTACAAATGGCAAGCCAGTTAATTGTCCCAGGGTTTTAGCAGACTGAACGGCATAATCAGGATGGGCATTCAGACCGGTACCAACCGCTGTACCGCCTAATGGTAATTCATATAGTCCGACCAATGCCTGTTCTAGACGAAGAAGCCCATGATCCAGCTGAGAGACATAACCGCTGAATTCCTGCCCCAAGGTTAAAGGCGTAGCATCTTGTAGATGTGTCCGGCCAATTTTTACAATATCGGCAAAATCCTGAGATTTGGCATATAAAGTATCGCGTAAACGTGTGACAGCCGGAATTAAAAGTTCATTAATCTGCAAGCTCGCAGCCACATGAATCGCAGTTGGAAATGAATCATTGGTAGATTGGGCACGATTGACATGATCATTTGGATGAACCGGTTTTTGTGCCCCTAAATGATTGCCCAATTTCTGGTTGGCAATATTGGCAATCACCTCATTACAGTTCATATTGCTTTGTGTACCTGAACCAGTTTGCCAGACTACCAGTGGAAATTGACTGTCCCATTTCCCGCTGATGACTTCATCTGCCGCATCCACGATATAGCGTGACAGTTCTTGGGGAATCTGGTTTAGCTCGGCATTGGTCAAGGCAGCCGCTTTTTTGACGAGTCCCATGGCACGAATCATTGGCCGTGGCAACCGCTCATTGCCAATTTTGAAATTTTGCAAGCTACGCTGAGTCTGAGCGCCCCATAAAGCCTCACTCGGTACAGCCACCTCTCCCATCGTGTCATGTTCAATACGTGTTTGCATGTTCAACCTCAATTCTTCTTGCCTGTTACGGATCTTAGGAATTTCTATATCAATGATTTAATCTATTTATTTAAAGTAATCGATTACAGTATCAATGTAAATGATAATTATTATCAAATATAAGCTAAGTTCTCTTACTTACTGCCCTCTGAGCATATTCTGATAAAACAACCATTCATCCTCAAGCATCTTTCTGAGTGATCGCTGAGGTTGCCAATGTAGGATATTTCGCGCTTTTCCAATGTTCGCCCCCAATTGATCCATTTCCGCATGTGGGTATGGCAGAGCATCCATGGTTTTGATTGCAGACTGAGTCACTTCAGCCAGTTGATCTAGCAAATCCTGTATGGAAATCAATTCACCGGCAATATTAAAGGCTTCACATTTTAATTCCTGCTGTTGTGATAGCCATTGCAAGGACTTGATCACGGCATCACAACAGTCTGCGACATGCAGAAAACTGCGTTCTACTGTGCCATCCGCAGTATGGGCCTGACGGCGTAATTCCAGATATTCACGTTGCTGTGCAGCGACCTGCATCGCCAAAGGCAAAATATTTTTCGGTAAAGGTGGCACCGCTTCCCCCAGCACACCGTGTTCAAAGGCGCCGGCGATATTGGATAGACGTAGGATCGCAATCCGCCATTCATTATCAGTTTTGGCAGTATCCCGGATAATTTCCTCAACCATTTGTTGCGATTTGATATAGGGATTCGGATAGGTATAGTTAAAAGGCAGATCTTCGCTTAAATCTGTGCCAGATTGTCCATATACCGCCAGACTGGATAAATGTACCAGATGACGCACTCCGGTACGTTGCATGGCACGCATGAGACTCATAATACAGCTGACATTATCATTATAATATTCAAGTGGTTTTAATACTGATTCTTCCAGTGACTTAAAACTTGCGGTATGTACCACAGCCTGAATCGAATGCTGCTCAAAGACTTTGTTCAATGCTGGGGTATTGCGAATATCAATCTTGATAAAAGGTACGTACATGCCGGAGATAAACTCAAGACGCTCCAGAGTCTGTAAGTTCGCATTGGCCAAATTATCGACCACAATGACCTCTAGTCCTTGTGCTAACAGACTTAAAGCAATATGTGAGCCTAAAAAGCCTAATCCACCCGTCACTAAAATCATTTATACTACCTACTTTCTGATGAAGCCAAGATCAATCTGTTGCTATTGATCAAGCCTGTAGTGAATTTCGATGAGCACCTTAATTCTTGTTACCTCCGCACCGACTTCCATTTATGCCTGGCATGCCCTGGGTTTGGCTCAGGCCTTGCAAGATAAACAGGAAGCATTCCGTGTATTCTTCTATCAGGACGGCGTATCGGTCGCAAATGCACTGCAATGGGTACCCGACGATCAACGTCATCTTACACATGCATGGCAAGCGCTACAGATTCGCCTCCCGGTCTGTGTAAGTGCAGCATTGGCACGTGGAATTACAGATCTGGACAATGCTCGACGTCACAATATTCAGCAGCATAATCTGGCAGATGCCTTTGAATTGGTCGGTTTAGGTGAACTTGCCGATGCTGTTCAGTCCTCACAACGTCTCATTCAATTCTAGATGTTTCATTTTTTAGAATGTGTTGCTTTTCCAAGGAATCTTGTGTGAAATCTGTACTTGTTATATTAACCCAAGCCAATCTGACCAGTCTGCAGGTGCATGAAAGCCTATCGGCTACGATGGTCCTGGCAACTTTTGGCGCAGAAGTTAAAGTCCTGCTACAAAGTGCTGCCCTCAGTTTGCTGCATTCAGACCTGCAATTTGACCAGGTGCATCATGCATTCAAACTGGCATCAAATATGGTCGACAGTTTCGAGTTTTATGATCTCACTCCGATTCTGATTGAGAAAAAAAACCAGCATTCCTCATTTGTGGCACAGAGCGAACAAGAAATCGAATTTATTGAGCTTAATTCTGAATTTATTCAAAGCTTTGATCATGTGATGTATTGGTAAGGAACAAGGATATAAAAATGTCAAATCACACACTTTATCTGATCCAATCCAGCTATTCGGCAACAGCGCAGATCCTAGAGCAACTGGCTCAAACTTATACAATGGGTGATCAGGTCGTGCTGATGGGTGAAGCGGTTTTGCTGCTAGAGCATTCATTTCTTCAAAGCTTGCCGAAAATTCACATACTGAAAAATGATGCGGAGTTATTAGTACAGCCTTTGCCTGATCAGATAAAGCTTTTGAATTATGCGGATTTTGCAGATCTTTGCCTCGAGTTTAATCGCTGCATTTCAATGAAATAATAAATGAGTTAGATATGAATTTAGAATTGGATCAAGATGGCCATCTGGTTGACTATACCATCTGGAATGAAGAAGTCGCTCAAGTGCTGGCCGATAGTCTGGAACTGAGCTTAACTCCTTGGCATTTTGAAATTCTGCAAGCGGTACGTCAGTTCTATCAGCAGTTTGGTCATTCACCAGCAACACGACCACTGATTAAATTTTTAATGAAAACTGTCAGTGCCGATATCAATAATGCCATGCTTCAAGAAAAGTTTAATACTGGTCTGGTGGCCCGTCACTTAAGCCGTTTGGCTGGTGTACCCAAGCCTGCAAATTGTTTATAAAGATACTTAGCTTTCTATAGTGTGTATTTAAAGGCCCAGATCATTTTTTGGGCTTTTTTTTATGAGAGCAATTTTCAGACTGAGAATAATGAAAGATACAGCTGGATCTAATTCGTCAAGTTCGAGTTTGTTCTAATACTCGCAACGCCCGATGCAATTCATGATCCATTTCAGGCAGAACTTTAATCAGAAACTCAATTTGTGCTTTCGCTTCGGCCTTGCTCACCAGTTGGGCCTCTACCAGTTTTTGCTGCTGACTGATCAACAAACTGACTTGTTGAGGATTTGGTCGTTGTCCCTCACTTAAAGCGTTAATGATCTGAGTAAAGTCCAGATATAACTGTTCTTGTTGCTTTGATAATTCGCTTTGCTTTGCAACCGTATCGTTCTGTTTCTTCTTCGTAGTTTGACTATTCTCAGGAGAGTTAACAGATATATAGCTTGCCGATTTTTCAACTGGCAGGACCGGATCAGAATGGGTCTGATCAGTAAAATTCGTCCGATAGATTTCTTGTCGTACCTGATAACCAATACCCACTAAAGTCCCAAACAAGAGCAATCCGATCATTACATAGAACAGAATTGTTTTATCATTCATTTTTATGTCCTCAGCTCAACAAAGACAACCTTTATCAAAAAGCTGTCTTTTTCGCTAATCGACGATTGACTACGGCGTTGACCAGTCTGCTGGTGCATAACCAATCCGAACGCGTTGTGGATGATTTCCTACCGGTACACTCAGCACTTTATTGCCTGTGGCAAAATCAATCACTGTGACTACATCTGTTTCACTTTCTGAAATTACACAGCTACGACCATCCGGGCTTCGCGTTGCCCAATAAGGTTTATCTGCAGAAATCAGTTTCCCGGCTGTCAGTGTTTTGCGATCTACAATCGTAGCGTAGTTATCCATGGTACCGGCGACACAGAGCTTTTCACCATCAGCACTGATTGATAGGCCATGATGACGCGAATCATTCACCCATTTTGTCCGGTCTTTCGGAATACTGTCACTGCCAGGCAGCTGTCCGATCCGGCTAATCTTGTTCTGATTCAGATCGTACTCAATCAGCCCATTAAAAAATGAAACCTGGGCATACAGTTTGGTTTCATCCTTACTAAATACCATTGGTCGTACTGAGTTGGACAAATCTTTTCGACCAAATGCATCCAATGCAGGCCTGAAATCGATTTTTCTTACCACCTGATGCGTATTGGCATCTGCGATAGTGATAAAACGCTTACCTTTAGTAAAGTCTTGCCACTGTGCATCCATCGAGGTTTCAACATTGCCGATGGCAGAGTTCAGGATCTTGTTGCCGCCATCGAAGTAAATGTTTTCATGCGGTTTATCGCCAGTGCTGAAACGGCCCAACTCTTTACCGGTATGGATATCCAGTACATGCACCACATTTCCTGAAGATGCAGATACGGCGACTCGTTGCCCATCTGGTGATACCGCCATATGGTCGGCACGGAAGCTTTCAACAGGCGTCCGCCAGTTAATCTTGCCGGTTTTGATATTAATCGATACCACATCAGCGAAACTTGGGCGCGATGCAACGACTGACTGACCGTCTGGTGTCGAGTACATATCATCCACCAGCTGGTCATTGCCTTCACCAGCTGTAGTCTGAATAAGTATAAGCAATCAGTTTGATTGGATTCAGGTGAATTTCCTTAAGGCGCTCTTTACGGTCAGGAATCATGTTAATGACGCCTATTTTGCCAAAATCACCCGATGGACGAATCACGGTTACTGTGCCATCCCAGTTATTTCCGACAAAGAAAACCTGCTGTGAATTGGCAGGTGCTGCTAAAGACGAAGTAGCGGCCTGTACACTCGGCAACGCAGAAAGCATCGCCATTGCAGATAATGTCAGACAGAACCGTGGTCATTTTTTATTTTGAATTTTCATCCATTATGCTCCGCATCATAATTTATATTTTTGTTTTCATTCCTTGTTGTGTACACAGTCAGGCTGTGTTTTAACTTATCTAATATACAAACGTATAAAATGATTTACTGTTATTTCCGACCAAAAAATATGCAGCCATTTTAAATCTATCACTTCAGGTTCTATGAATTTAGGTGATCATCGTACTTCGATCTTATGTATCCAGTACATCGACAAACTGTGCATTGAGCACATTGGCAAGATCAGCTGGTTTTATTCCGATATCCAAGCCTCTTTTACCGCCACTGACATAGATCGTATTCAACTGTTCTGCGCTGGCATCAATCACCGTTTTTAATCGTTTCTTTTGACCAATGGGACTGATTCCGCCGACTAGATAACCGGTCAAGCGTTCTGCATGTTTAGGATCTGCCATCTGGAGTTTTTTGCATCCTACGGCCTGCGCTACTTTTTTCAGATTGAGTTGATGATGTACCGGTAAGATGGCAACAAAATACTGTTTTTCATCCGTGACTAATAAAGTTTTAAAGACTTCTTCCACCGAAAGCCCCAATTTCTCAGCAGCTTCTAACCCGAAACTTTTGGCATTGGCATCATGTTCATATTCATGAATGCTGTATTCGATTTTATTGGCTTTTAATAGTTTGCATGCAGGTGTCATAGAAAGTCTTGTTTGAGAGGTATCGCATGATTATATAAAGATTAGCTCAAGAAGTTAATGTAGATGAGGCAACTACAGAGCAAATTTTGCTTTAAGTCCGTATTCCGCTTCAATCAGACCTATTTGGTTCAATCTTTACGCTCTTCAATACTTTTAAACTCTTCTGCAAAGATGATGACGAGCAAAATATCAACAAATGTATGTGTTTTTGCCACTGTCTATGCGTTAGGTGAATCATATCTTTACTGCGTAGAAGACTTGAAGATGAACACATTCGTCACCTCACAGATCTATACACACGAAGCATATAAGTCGAGCGTTTTATCTTAAACCTGCTGAGATTCAACCCTTATATCTAGAAGATGAAGTACATTTTTGCACAGCACTTATCATGGATGCTTGAAGTTAAAGTAATGTAATTAATTCCAATCTATTGGAAGAATAGACCTAGGAAAATCCAAGGACAATAAGAGAAAATATCATTAACATATTGTCTTATCTTATATTTTTAAATTTTCATCACGTTTTAAGAAGCGGTCGATAGCTTATATATAAAGAGGATAATCAGCACAACTCTAAAGTCAGAATGTAAAGAGTTTTCTATGCTCTAGAAGTCGAACATTGCGGTAAAATCAGCCAGACAACTCTTGCTCAAAACTAAAAATATCACTAAAAGGAAGAATTTAGCGTTAACATGAAGATACAGTTACATAAAGGATATTAACTGTTTTTGCCAATTGGGTTTACAATGAAAATAATCTGAATACCCAGCGAATTGTAATTTTTTAACATTGCCAAATCTCTGCAAAGTTTTCATTATAGCGCCACTGTTTGCTATATGCTTTCTACGTTAATTCAAAGAAATTATAAATAGTAATGTAGAAAATCATGCAATAATAAGCAGAGTTTGCAGACATCTTGCAAACAAACCCCGATACTTTTTAATTGGAGCATGCTGGATGAGTTCGACCATTTTGGTTATTCATGGACCGAATTTAAACTTGCTTGGGAAGCGCGAACCGGAAGTTTATGGTCACCTTAGTCTTGACGATATTAACCAGCAACTGATTACTCAGGCTCAAAAGGCCACATTACAACTCGAAACGTTCCAAAGCAACTGGGAAGGTGCCATTGTTGACCGAATTCATCAAGCTCAGCAAGACGGCGTTCAATATATAATTATTAATCCGGCAGCATTGACTCATACCTCTGTTGCGGTTCGCGATGCCCTTCTTGGCGTTGCCATTCCTTTCATTGAAGTCCATCTGTCTAATGTGCATGCACGTGAGGCATTCCGACATCATTCGTACTTGTCCGATAAAGCCATCGGCGTGATTTGTGGTCTAGGTGCAAAAGGCTATGCTGCTGCCCTCGACTATATCATTGAAAAAATACAACCTTCTACACAATCTTAATTAGGAATACTGTCTCATGGATATCCGTAAAATCAAGAAACTCATCGACTTGATGATTGAATCTGACTTACAGGCGATCGAAGTTAAAGAAGGCGATCAGTCGATTGCATTAACTCGTCGTAATCCAGTGGTTGCAGCAGCTGTTCCTGCTATGCCTGCACCAGCAGCCGAAGCGCCAGCAGTAAAATCTCCTCGTGGCGCAGTTGAAACTTCACCAATGGTCGGCGTGTTCTATGCAGCACCAAGCCCAGGTGAACCGACATTTGTTAAAGTTGGCCAGACCGTTTCTGCAGGCGATACGCTGGGTATTATCGAGGCAATGAAAATCATGAACCCGATTGAAGCTACTCAAAGCGGTGTGATTGAAGAAATTCTGGTGAAAAATGGTGAAGTGATTCAATTCGGTCAACCACTTTTCCGCTACCGCGCTTAATCACCCCGGGGATTTATAATGTTGCAAAAAGTTTTAATTGCAAACCGTGGTGAAATTGCGTTACGCATCACCCGTGCTTGCAGAACTTTAGGGATCAAAACTGTAGGTGTCTATTCTGACGCAGACAAGGACCTGATGCATTTACGTTTCTGTGATGAAGCAGTGTGTATCGGCCCTGGTGCGAGCAGTGACAGCTACCTGAATATTCCTGCGATTATTACAGCTGCTGAAATTACCGGCGCAGATGCAATCCATCCTGGTTATGGATTCCTCGCTGAAAATGCAGAATTTGCAGAAATCGTGGAAAATTCTGGTTTTATCTTTATTGGTCCACGTCCGGAACATATTCGTTTAATGGGGAACAAGGTTTCTGCCATTATTGCCATGAAAAAAGCTGGTGTACCAACAGTACCAGGCTGCGACCATGCCGTAACGATTCACAATGCCATGGCTGAAGCGAAAGAGATCGGTTTTCCACTGATTGTAAAAGCTGCTTCTGGTGGTGGTGGTCGTGGTATGCGTATCGTAGAAAATGTCGATACCCTGCTTGAATCTGTTCAGGCTGCACAGCGTGATGCGGAAATGTGGTTTGGTGATGATACGGTGTATATGGAACGTTTCCTGCAAAAGCCACGTCATGTCGAAGTGCAAGTACTGGCTGATGGTAATGGCCATGCGATTCATCTGTATGATCGTGATTGTTCACTACAGCGTCGCCATCAAAAAGTACTGGAAGAAGCGCCAGCACCGAACTTACCAGAGCAAGCACGTGCTGATATTCTAGAAGCCTGTGTCAATGCCTGTAAATTGATGCAATATCGTGGTGCAGGTACATTCGAATTCCTGTTTGAAGATGATGAGTTCTTCTTCATTGAAATGAATACGCGTGTTCAGGTTGAACATCCGGTAACTGAAATGGTAACGGGTATCGATATTATCGAACAGCAATTGCGTATTGCTGGCGGCTTAGGTCTCGATATTCAGCAAGAAGACGTCAAAGTTTTAGGACATGCGATTGAATGCCGTATTAACGCAGAAGATCCATCGACCTTCCTGCCTTCACCAGGCAAGATTGACAACTTCTATGCACCAGGCGGCGCAGGTATCCGTTTAGATTCGCATGTTTATCCAGGCTACAGCATTCCACCGTATTATGATTCGATGATTGCCAAACTGATTTCGCATGGTAAGGATCGTGAGACATCTATTTCTCGAATGAGAAATGCTTTGGAAGAAATGATTTTGACTGGCGTTAAAACCAATATTCCTTTGCATAAAGATTTAATCCTTCAGGATAAAAACTTCTGCAAACAGGCAATGGATATTCATTACCTAGAGAAGCATTTGTTAAAGCAGCTTGAAGGTGCTGAAGACAAAGCTTAAATCAAAGCTCATAAAAAAACCGCTGTCATTCAGCGGTTTTTTTATGGTTTGCAATTTAAGGCAATACGCGTCTGAGCACAGCAAAACATTGTTCGGCTTTTTCATTGGCGCAGAAGTTAATGGTATAAGGGTTTTGCCATTTCACAAAATATTGCGAAATTTCACCAGACTGATCCACCTGATTGCCTGAACAGTCTTTTTCATTATTGTCATATTTTACTTGCAGAATCAGCGCTGGAATCTGCTTCGAAGGATCCTGTGCCGGCTGATAGTCATATAGCCCCGACGTCCACTCATCGCCACTTTTAATCACCACATTATTATTGCCTTTAAAATTATAATATTCGATACATTTTTTATTATTCGGGATTTCCATTCCCCACAATCCGACAATTTCCGGACGGGTTTTCACAGTAAATGTATTTGGGATTTCAGCAGCTTTAGCAGGAGCATTCGCTGGTTTTTTATTTTCTGTCGCCATTAGCCAAGGTGAGCTCATGAGTAAGATAAGGCTAAGACATATTTTTTTCATATTTACCGGCATCTTGTTAACAATTGATTCTAAATTATCATATTTTTTGGGATCGTGTCCCGCTCTAACGCAATTTCAATACAGAGTCAGAAATTATTTATCACATTGTTTAAAAACATGGATTTCCTTTCTGACTGTTTTTGTATATATTTCGTATATAAGAATCTTAATAGTTCGTATTAATAACAGCTTAATCAAACAATAAAATTATATTTTAGGTCAAACTTAGTTGCTGAACAAAGTGATCATTCACACTTAGAAATTTGAATAGGATTTTAAATTTGCAATTAGCTCGAATAACAGAACAACAATTAAATCATGAAACATATGCTTATTTTGTCATTGTTTTCGCTGTTTTAGTCTGTTGTTTTATTGGGATCGCAACCAGACCGATTGAGTACCTGGCCTTATTGTGGCCGGCCAATGCTGCCTTGTTAGCCCTGTTCTTACGCTTTCCACATTTAAATAATGTGGGAGGTTGGCTTGGTGCATTCAGTGCTTTTATGTTTGCAGATCTCGTCACCGGAAACAGCCTATTACAAAGCCTGTTTCTTACCCTGTCTAATCTGATCAGCACTATTGTCTCGATATTTTTTATTCGATATTTCAAGATTAATTACAAATACTATAATACTGGTTATACATTCGTTCATTTATTTGGCATCTTCGCTTTTGCCGGCTGTCTGGCCAGCGCTGCTTTTGCAGTTGCCACCCTGCCAAACTTACCCAATACATTCATGACCAAAGAAAACTTATGGATTGATTTTGGTCTATGGTGGACGGGCGAGATGGTCAATTATATCGTGGTATTACCTTTGCTTCTGGCCTTTCCCAGAATCAAGGATATGCAGTATCTGTTTAAAAACCGCCGTCAAAAGCGTCATCATTTCAGTTATTTTCTGCCCGCAGCTACAGTCTTACTCTGTGTCATCATCACCAATATTTTTTCAGGTCCGGGCACCCTGCTCTATCCTTTGGCTGCGCTGATCTGGGCCGCATTAACCTATCGCCTGTTTAGCATGACACTGATTAATGCGTTTGTGACTATTTTAACCTATTACAGCCTGACGCGGTTTTATGCCACAACGCATGACACCTTGGCAGATTCTACGATTTATATTTCGCTCCGGATCGGGCTGTTTATGCTGGCCTTATCGCCGCTTATTCTTTGTATTATTAGTCAAAACCGCAATGAGCTGTTTAAACGGGTTCTCTATCTGGCCAATCATGACAGTCTGACCCGCACCATGAACCGTCATTTTTTCTTTCAGAAAGGTGAATATTTACTGCAATATGCCAACAGAATGGAATTTTCGGTCATCATGCTGGATATTGATCATTTCAAACGTCTGAACGATGATTTTGGCCATCATGTCGGTGACAAGGTGCTGCAACATTTTGCGGAAATCATTCGCTGCAATTTACGTGCTGAAGATCTGTTTGCACGAATTGGTGGGGAAGAATTTGTGCTGTTACTCTGGAATACCGAACCATCAGAAGCACGTCTTATTGCAGAACGGATTCGTGATCTGGTGGAAAAAACCCCGATTTATCAATCAGATGGCTCGCCCCTGTATATTACCGTGAGTGTGGGCATCACTCATCAAAATGAACCGCAGGCCCAAGACCTGCAAAACCTGATCAATATTGCAGATCAAGCCTTGTATCAGGCCAAACATCGTGGGCGAAATCAGGTGGTGCTTGCATCTTGAGCCTAAATGATCTACAACCTTGAAGCAGCAACACTAGGGAATGGCAATGAAATTTGAAGAATATCTGCAATATGACGGTTTAGGACTGGCTGATCTGGTCGCCAATAAACAAGTACATTCAAGTGAACTTTTATCTGCTGCACTAGAGCGTAGTTCAATTGCCAATCCCGAGCTAAATGCAATTATTATTCCGATGCATGAGCATGCATTGAAACGGAGCCAGCAAAATCTGTCCGGACCTTTTGCCGGTGTGCCTTTTCTGGTTAAAGACCTGTTTCAGGAATATGCCGGTTATCCAACTTCTTATGGTTGTCAGGGCTTAAAACGGATTGGTTATATCGCCGAGACCAATGCCGAGATTGTCAATCGCTGGGAAAAAGCCGGGATTGTGACTTTTGGACGTACCAATACTCCTGAATTTGGGATTAAAGGTATTACTGAACCAGATGCTTGGGGCAGCTGTAAAAATCCGTGGAATTTACAGCATAATAGCGGCGGCTCGTCCGGTGGTTCCGCTTCTGCCGTGGCTGCCGGAATTGTACCAATTGCGGGTGCTGGTGATGGTGGCGGCTCGATACGTATCCCCGCTTCCTATTGCGGCCTGTTTGGCCTGAAACCGAGTCGTGGCCGCACGCCTTGGGGACCACAAATGAGTGAAGCCATGCATGGCGCCGCGATTCAGCATGTACTGACCAAAACGGTACGGGATAGTGCTGCAATGCTGGATGCCACCCATGGTGAAGATCATAGTTCACTGTTTAAGATTCAGCGTCCACAGCATCATTATCTGGATGTGATTCAGCAACCGCCAAAAAAACTGAAAATTGCGTTTAGCACTTATTCTACGATTGGCACACCTGTTTCCCAGGATGCCATTAAAGCCATTGAAAAAACAGCCAAATTGCTAGAATCTTTGGGCCATGAGGTGGTCGAAGACCGTCCAGCCATTGATGGAATGCAACTGGCCAAGGATTTTATTACCACCTGGTTTAGCCAGTTTTCATTTATGCTGGATGAAATCCAGAAAGGCTATCCGTCCAAATCGAATGATTTTGAACTGGACTCTTTAGCGCTGGCGGCTTTTGGGGCCAAAACCAGCGCGATTGATTATATCCAGAACCTGAATAACTGGGGCCAGTACGTGACCCAGATGAATCATTTCTTTGATAATTATGATCTGTACCTGACGCCTGCAACGGCGACAGTGGCGCCAAAAAATGGTGAGGTCAAAACACCAAACTGGCAGAAACCGATTCTTAAAGCTTTATTGAAACTAAATAAAGCACATTTGCTGGCGCAAGGTAAACTGGTCGACCAGATTGTGAAAGAAAATCTAAAATGGGTGCCTTTTACCCAGTTGGCCAATATTACCGGACTCCCAGCGATGTCTGTACCACTGTACTGGAATGAACAAAACCTGCCGCTCGGTTCACAGTTTATTGCGCCGTTTGCCCGTGAGGATCTGCTATTACAACTGGCAGCCCAATTGGAACAGGCACAACCGTGGTTTGGGCAATACGCCAAAATCCGTATTTAATACTGAGATGATATTTTCAAGCCTGTTTTTGCAGTTCGACTTTATTTGGCAATCCGAAAATCAGTAACAAGCCAAGCAAAGTCGATACTGCAGCAGCGATAAAAATAGATGTGCCGCCGACTTGATCCCAATAATGCCCAGCCAGAATACTGCCACTCGCCACGCCAACGCCCCACATCGTGCTATATAGCGCTTGTCCACGTCCTTGCTGCCCTGCAGAAAAATTCTGGAAAATCACTCGCATCGCAATCATATGAAATAAACCAAAACTTAAAGCGTGAATCGTTTGAGCAAAAAACTGTGCCATGAATGAAGCAGGAAAGACCCCGACGATGAACCATCTTAATCCGGTCATCAATAAGCATAACGTGACCAGATGGCGCCATGACCAGCGTGTCAGAAAGAACGTCGCATAGGCAAACATGATGATTTCCGCAATGACCCCGACTGACCAGAGCAGCCCAATCTGGCTGGTGCTAAATCCCGCCTGACTGAGATAATTGCTATAAAAACTATAAAACGGCGCGTGTGAAAATAGCAGAATCAATTCAATCAGGAAAAAACTATACACCACTGGGCGTTTAAATATCGGCCATAAGGGTTCGAGCTGTTTCTGGGCGATAGGCGCCATCGTGGGCTCTTTAATGGTAAATGACCAGAGAAAGGCCAGAAATGAAATACACAGCAACAACACTGGCAACATACTGATGCTCATAATTTCAAAGACGGCGCCCAAGCCGAATACACCAATTATAAAACCGACAGATCCCCATTTTCGTACTTTGCCATACAGTTCTGCTCTTTTTTCTCCGAGCCAGAACAAAGTCACGCCTTCAAACTGTGCCAGAATGGCATTCTGAAAGAAACTGAAAATCAGCATCAGTAAAGCTACGGACTGAAAGCTATTGGGAATAATAAAAATCATGAACCAGATACAGGCTTCCATCCAGGTGGCAATACGCACCAGCAACATACGTTTACCGGATTTGTCTGCAATCCAACCCCAGATCAACGGCGCAAAGAATCGGGTAACAATCGCAATAGAAGATAAAATGCCGATTTCCTGATAATTGAAGCCTTGATCTTCAAGATACAGACTCCAAAAAGGCATGAATGCTCCAACAATCGCATAGTAAAAAAAGTAAAATCCACTGAGTCTATGCTGGATTGCTAGAACTGGCATTGATTTATATATCCTAATATTTTCAAAATGTTAAACTCAATAAATTTCTATAGCACTGTATTCGACGACTCTTGATTTTGCTACGAGCATCTTGCATTAGTCTAAAAATAAATTTTCATAAGTTTATGGATAAATTTTGCTAAAGTAAAAATTCTGTGTTGAGTTAAATTAAAGTAAGAATATAAATCGGCTTCTATATTGAGCACACGATAAAGAGTGGAAACATTTTTAGAAAGGAGCTGGATGAACTTTAAATCTGAAGATCAATAATTACACAGACATTCTCATTATTTTATGGCTAAATTATGTCCAAAGATTTTCAGATCATAGGGCAGAGTAAAACTTGAAGTGCGACATAAACCACCTAATTAATTTAAAGGGTTTATGGAGTATATAAAATTGTCATACCATCATCTTAACTTTGAAGATCGTACTGCATTAATGCTTGAGTCAAG
>NZ_JBWZQN010000034.1:0-36094 GCF_056724605.1 Prolinoborus fasciculus
GCTTGACCAGAAAAATGAGTCGTTCTCGCTGTTCTAAACTAAGTGGTACAGAAACAATTCTAGGCATGTGTGAACATCTGTTAACTAAAAAAACCTTTTCGCATCATTAGTTATTTTTGTCAACTTATATAACTCTCGAATAACTTATTGTTTAAAAGCACTTTCATTGTTTTCAAATTTAATATTATTTCTTTTCTCAATATAGTCTTGAGGATATGTAGCAATTAATTTATCAGCAATAAATCTAGCTGTAAATTTTTGGTTAGGATTAGATTTTAAAAATTCTAATGCTTTTTGTGCTTGTGATAATTTCATATTATTGAGAAAAATAAAAAACCCCACTATTTCTAGCAGGGTTTTAATTTTATTTCAAATGTCTGACTTAGTGCTGTAATACCGAAATATCAGCCACTTTCGTAAACAAGCCTCGAAGCTGCGCAAGCATACGTAAACGGTTTGCTTTCAGGTCAGCATCATCAGCCATCACCATGACGCCGTCAAAGAACGCATCCACTGGCGCACGAAGTGCAGCAAGTGCAGACAACGCAGCAGTATAGTCTTTAGCAGCAAATAACGGCTCAACTTGAGGCGCAATTTTAGCAAGTTCAGCGAACAATGCTTTTTCAGCATCTTCAACCAAGTTTGCTTCAACTACAGCACCTTCAGGAGCAGTTTCTTTTGCCAAAATGTTCGCAACACGCTTGTTTGCAGCAGCAAGCGCAGCCGCTTCAGGCAATGCGCGGAAGTGATTGACCGCATTTACACGCTTGTCAAAATCAAGTGGAGATTTTGGCGACAAGGCTTGAACTGCCTGAATCACGTCTACTGCAACGCCTTGGTCTTCGTATTTCGCACGGTAACGACCTTCAAGGAATGCCACAGCATCCGCCAAAGTCTTGTCGTGATCTTTCAATACATCGCCATAAGCAGCAAGTGCAAGTTTGATCAAATCTTCAATTGAAACATCAAGCTCGTTTTCAGTCACAAGACGCAAAATACCAATTGCAGAACGACGTAGTGCAAATGGGTCTTTAGAACCTGTAGGCGCTTGACCAATACCGAAAATACCTGTGAGCGTATCTAAACGATCCGCAAGAGCAATGGTTGTACCAGTTTTGGTTTTCGGTAAAACGTCACCTGCGAATTTAGGTAAGTATTGCTCACCTAAAGACTCAGCCACTTCCGCATTTTCACCTTCAAGACGTGCGTAGTAAGTCCCTGCAATCCCTTGAAGTTCAGGGAATTCACCCACAAGCTCAGAGGTTAAATCGCATTTTGCAAGAAGTGCCGCTTTTTCAGCATCTTCCGCTTTTGCACCTGTAATAGGCGCAAGCGCAACAGCCAATTTTGCAATACGTTCAGACTTGTTCCAAAGCGTACCAAGCTCTGCTTGGAACACCATGTTCGCAAGTTTTTCTTTACGAGACGCAAGCGGTTGCTTTTGATCTTGCAAGAAGAAGAATTCAGCATCAGACAAACGTGGGCGAACCACTTTTTCGTTACCTTCAATAATTTGTGTCGGGTCTTTCGACTCAATGTTTGACACAGTAATGAAGTACGGTTGAAGTTTATTGTCGCTATTCACCAAACAGAAGTATTTTTGGTTGTCCTGCATCGTCGTAATTAATGCTTCTTGAGGAACAGCAAGGAAGCGTTCTTCAAAGCTTGCACGTAGCGCAACAGGCCATTCAACCAATGCAGTCACTTCGTCACGAAGATCACTTGGTACAATTGCGATGGCATTCACTTCATCCGCCAATGCTTTCACTTGTTGGTCGATGATCGCTTGACGCTCTTCAAAAGAAGCCACAACATGCGCTGCTTTTAACTTCGCAAGGTATTCGTCAGCATGCGCTAAAGTGATCGCTTCAGGCGCGTGGAAACGGTGACCATACGTCACGTTACCCGCTTTATGATCTTGAATGGTTGCATCAATCACATCGTTATCTTTTAACAACACCACCCATTTTACGGGACGTACGAATTCAGTACGGCTTGCCGCAGAACGCATACGTTTTGCAATTGGAAGATTGTCCAAAGCATTTTGTAAAATTTGTGGTAGTAAAACGTCAAGGCTTTGACCTTTCACGTCTTTCAAGAAGCATACTTTTTCAACTTTACCCGCTTGGAAAGTCGAAACTTGGTCAACTGTGATGCCTTGACCACGCATAAAGCCTTCAAGGGCTTTAGTCGGGTTGCCTTCAGCATCAAATGCAGCTTGCTTCGCAGGGCCATCAAAACGTTTTTGTGTATCTGCTTGCGCAGCATCAACGTTGACGATTTTAAGTGCAAGACGACGTGGTGCTGCATAGGCTGCGATTGAATCGAAAGCAAGACCAGCATCTTTTAAGCCTTTTACGGTTTCTGCATGTAAGGCATCACGTAATTTTTTCAGGCTTTTTGGTGGAAGTTCTTCACAACCCAATTCGAACAAAACGGTATGTTTAGACATTATTTGCTCTCCTTGTTTGCTTCTTTCGCTTCTGCTTCAACTTGCGCTTTTAATTGTGCCAACACTTCATCACGTAATGCAGGTTCAGCCATTGGGAAACCAAGTTCCGCACGTGCAGCCACATAACTTTGTGCAATTGAACGTGCCAAGGTACGTACACGTAAAATATAACGTTGACGTTCAGTCACAGAAATCGCGCCACGCGCATCCAATAAGTTGAAGCTGTGTGATGCTTTCACGACTTGCTCATATGCAGGAAGTGGAAGTTTCGCTTCAATTAAGCGCGTTGCCTCAGCTTCGTAAAAATCGAACAATTCAAACATTTTTTCAACGTTGGCATATTCGAAGTTATAGGTCGATTGTTCCACTTCATTTTGATGGAATACATCACCATACGTTACCGTACCGAACTGACCTTTGGTCCAAACCAGATCGTAAACCGAATCTACACCTTGCAGATACATCGCAAGACGTTCAAGACCGTAAGTGATTTCACCAGTCACTGGGTAGCATTCAACACCACCGACTTGCTGGAAGTAGGTGAACTGAGTCACTTCCATACCGTTTAACCAAACTTCCCAACCTAAGCCCCAAGCACCCAGTGTTGGAGATTCCCAGTTGTCTTCTACGAAACGAATGTCGTGTACCAGTGGGTCAATACCAATCGCTTTTAATGAATCAAGATAAAGCTGCTGGATGTTGTCCGGGTTTGGCTTAAGCACCACCTGGAATTGGTAATAATGTTGCAAACGGTTCGGGTTTTCACCATAACGGCCATCTTTCGGACGGCGTGACGGTTGAACGTAAGCGGCATTCCAGGTTTCAGGACCCAGCGCACGAAGGAAAGTCGCAGTGTGGAATGTCCCTGCACCCATTTCCATATCATAAGGTTGCAAAATGACGCAGCCTTGCTCCGCCCAGTAAGTTTGTAAGGCAAGAATTAAGCCTTGGAAGGTATCAATATGCGATATGGCGCGACTCATGGTCATCCACTTAAAATTAGAGAAAAATTGTGCTCAATTATAAGGACTTTGCAGGGGAGTGGCAAAGGGTTAATGTGGGGATACTTTTCTGAAAAAAATAAAACAGGCTTAAAGGATACGCGGTATTTAGAGTCTTACTGCATTTTTAGCTTGGCTGGTCGATACGGGCCGAGCTGAAAATCAGGAATAAACCAGATGTATGGCATGCCGTTAACCGGAGAGTCATAAAGTTCAACGGATCTCATACGATTGCTGCTCTAAAATTAGTTTAATATTCACGCAATATAATAATGCTTAAAAATAAGGAACTTCATGACCACTTACCAAATTCAGTGCCATTTAAAATACAAGGTCGTGCAACCGACAGAATTTATTTTTATGCTTCAGGCGGCACATCATTCCGATCAGAAGATTCTCGAAGAACAACTCAGCTTTAATCTGCCGGTGGTATGGCATGAATTTCAGGATGCTCAGCATCAAAATCGTCATATCCGGCTACAGGTCGAACCCTGTGAGACTTTTGAGCTGAATTATACGGCGACAGTAGTCCATCATCCGAGCCTCTCTCTGGAACTTCAGCAGGGTCTGAAAGAAGTGGCCATTCCTGAGCTGCCCGATGAAGTATTGCCTTATTTGCTGGCCAGCCGTTATTGCAATTCGGATTTATTGCTGGAAATGGCGAAACGCTCATTTGGCTGGATGACACCAGGTTATACTCGGGTCAAAGCCATTGAACAGTGGATTTATAACAATATTTTTTATGTGTCTGGCAGTTCTGACCAGTTTACCACTGCCACAGATGTACTGGTGCATCGTGCAGGCGTATGTCGTGACTTCGCCCATTTAGGCATTGCCCTGTGCCGTGCCTTGGGAATTCCGGCACGCATGGTGGTCGGTTATGTGGAAATTGAAAAGTTTTTACCCGATTTTCATGCCATTTTTGAAGCCTATTTAGACGGTGGCTGGGTGCAGTTTGATCCGACCCGTTTGGCTCCGGTCGAAAATCTTATTCGGATCGGTACTGGAGTCGATGCCGGAGATGTGGCATTTTCAACCTATTATGGTGAGGTCGAACTGTTAAAAATCCAGCCCCTGATTCAAACCTGAATGAACGAGTAGGCCATAATAAAAACGATCTAGAAAATATCTAAGCAAAATGGTTTAAAAGGATTTATTCCATTTCAGAAGTAGGCGGAGATAGCACAGCCCCTATAAAAAATCTTGCTGAGTATTTTTAAGCTAAGCGAAATATTGTTTTAAAAAGCCTGCATTCGCGAATGATGAAAAGATGTAAAACACAGATGCCTTTCATCGGGCTTGGTTCTATAATGCCCAAAATCTATAAACAATAAGATTAGGCGCACTGTGTTTCACTCCCATCTCGACTGGCTCAATACCTTAAAACCGAATTTCAAAGTTCTTCCACTCAAAGACCGTTTGCTCTGCGGAGTTGGAGCACTATTGGGTTTGGTGGTTTCATCTTTGTTGAGTTTATGGATTCTGGGGGATTTTGAAGCCTGGTATATTGCCCCGATGGGCGCATCCTCGGTATTACTGTTTGCAGTGCCAGCCAGTCCTCTGGCACAGCCCTGGAATATTCTGGTCGGAAATACCATTGCTGCGGTGATTGGCGTGAGCTGTGCCTTGTTGATTGCCAGTCCGACTGAGGCTTTTAGTGTAGCCGTGGCCTTGGCGATCGTCCTGATGATGACCACAGATTCCCTGCATCCACCGAGTGGCGCCGTAGCGATTACCGCCGTGCTGGGTGGCCAGCCAGTACATGAACTGGGTTATGCCTTTGTATTTTATCCGGTGCTGCTCAATTCAATTCTGCTCATGGTGATTGCGATTGTCTTTAACCGGATGATTGGAAAGGATTATCCGCAGCAAGCCCAACTAAATACCCGCTCCAAAGATCCTACGCCCACCCAGAAAGTCACCATTCAACCGCAGGATATTCAGGAAGTCCTGGATCAGCGTACCGAGCTGCTGGACATCAGTGAATATGACCTGCAAAAAATTATTCTGGAGGCACAAAACCGCGCCAATGCGCGTGCAGTGCATGAATTTAGCTGCCAGGATATTATGACCAAGGATGTGGCAACCCTGCATGAAAATGATGATATTCAGCACGCACTGGACAAGTTCAAACAGATGAACCTGATGAGCCTGCCCGTCGTTAATGCCGATGAACAACTGGTCGGTACACTGGCAATGTATCAGGTGGTGGAATGGTTCAAGCGCGCTGCCGATGTGCGCAGTAGCTGGGAACATCAGGTCAAACATATCATGACCCGTAAGGTGATCACAGTGCAGCCTTTACAACCCATTCAGGATCTGGTGCCATATTTTGTCGAGCGTTCCTTCAACTATATTCCGGTGGTGAGCGAGCAGAAATTGGTGGGAATTATCAGCCGGGCAGACATGATTGCCGCACTCAATCAGGAGCTGAATCATTTTAAAATGAAAGCTTAAAACCGGATTAAAACAGAAGTTAACAGGCAGGGCGTGATCAACTCTGGTCAGCTTGCCAGCTGAGAAAACTGTAAAATAGTGCCATCGGCAGGGAAAAACACAGCAGAAACAAAAAATGGGAACTAAAATTTTCACTTGGAGGATGCGAGATATAAGCCAGAATCAGGGTTCCCAGTACGCAGCTCATTAAAATCGTGATGATATTAAACAGCTGATAATGGCATAGCAGCAGGTGAGTCACTAATAGAAAAGGAAAGACCATCACCCAGTAAGTCAGGCAGACAAAAAAGCTAATAAAAAGCGCTGCAAACAGACTCTTGAAAATGGAGAAAACCCCATAACTGACTTCATGAAATAGCGCATAAGGGAATAAAATTACAGCGATGATCAAAGGTGCAAGCGCGAGGTTAAATGTCATTTTCCAGGGAGAATTCTGGATCGGTCGGGATATGAACTGAAATATCTTATCCATAAATGATTTAACGCTTCTATGATTTTTAGACTATATGAAATTTATACTTTTTTATTTTTAGAGCATACACTTTTTACGATCAGCGACAGCTTAAAAATACGTTAAGTGAATGCTAAAAATATATTTAAGCAGATTTTTTTATATCAATCGCAGGATGCAGTTGATCTTGAATCAATCTGAAAGATAAACAGAGAGGCTAAAGCTCAGTCATCATAAAAGATAGGCAAAAAAAGCCACGATAACTTGGGGAAATTACCGTGGCATCAAAATTTCATCCCATTTAACCGGGGTGAAAGAGGAAGCTCTGCGATGAAACTGGTTAAGAACGCTTGTTAAAAATGACTGTACAGCTTAATAGCGTTTATCCTGATTCACTGTACGCACAGGATTTTGATAGCCCTGAGGTTGATGAACGCTGTCATGATCAATTCTGTACTGTTTTTTCGGCATGATTAACCACAACACCAGATAAACCAAAATACCCGGGAAGGCGGCACTCATGATTGAAATCACCACAAAAATTAGACGTAATAAATTTGCGTTCCAACCAAAACGTTCAGCAATACCACCCATCACACCTGCAATCATGTTTGAGCGGTTAGAGCGATATAAACCAACATTGGCCATTAAAATCTCCTGATTAAAAATAGGTGTGAATCCTAAAACTAGATCCATACTTAAAGAAATGGAGTTTGCTTAAGCTTTTTAAAGTGCTGATTAAAAATAAAATCGTTAAGTAATGTTAATAAAGATTAAAACCAGATCTAAGAGCTACTAACATAGTGAAAATTCTATTGAACTCTTGTGTAAAGTTCAGCAGCTTTGCTGTGTGCTTTTTGCTCGCCATTTTTCCTATTTAGGTTTATTAAAAATGAAATTGGATGTATCCCGTTGTACATTAAGCAGTTTTTTTAAATGTAGCCTGGTGTTGGGGAGTATGGTGATTTTGCAGGCTTGTGATCAGCAGCAAGTCAAACCTGAACAGGAAAGTCAGGCGACCTCAGAAGAAGGTGTTAAAATTTCCGCTGCCAATACAAAGGCCGATGTAGTGACCGTCAGTGCCAAATCCTTAACTCAGGTCGCAGGGCAGGCGACTCTTCCGGCAGAAGCTGATTTAAACCCGGCAACTGTACCAGAGGATGCCAAGGCGTTTATAGGTCGCTATCATACTGAAATCGACTGTGATGGCCGCTTTGCGCCTTGTACTGAAGGCAAGGCAGAATTTATTTTGACTTTACTACCGGACGGTACGGTGCATCGCAGCATTTTACAGTATGGCAAAGTATTTATTGATAATACCAAAAACAGCACGGCTCACAATATCACCTACCGTAAAGACCGCTGGTTTATCAATCCGGAACGTACCGATGTGGTGGTGAATCTCAAAGAAGGGGCGAGCTTTTACTATAAGATTAAAGATTCAAATCACTTGGTCATGAATCTGGAAAAAATCTATAGTGAAAAGGAAAGAACCAACCGGGAACTATTTGATCGCGGCTATCCGGCACCTTCAAAAGCCTATGAACTGGTCAAAGACACATCCTTTCATATTCAAAAATAATGCCCGATAAAAATCGGCTGATCTGGTCGAAAGCTTAATTCAAATACGATTTAGATTAGACAATAAAGGCGAGTGGTGGGGACGCGTGAGCATAAAATCTAGGCGCAGAAATACACGACCAAAACATCGCAATTTAATTAAAATATCATGAGGGAAATCAGAGAAACATTCTAAGGGAAGAATGGTGGGTCGTCCGCGATTCGAACGCGGGACCAACGGATTAAAAGTCCGCTGCTCTACCAGCTGAGCTAACGACCCTGAGGAATAAAAATGATAATGACCATTTTTATGACGCAAGAGTGTGGTGTACTTTTACGTGATCCTTTCGGAAGATGGTGGGTCGTCCGCGATTCGAACGCGGGACCAACGGATTAAAAGTCCGCTGCTCTACCAGCTGAGCTAACGACCCATCAAGGAATATCAAATAAGTGGTGGGTCGTCCGCGATTCGAACGCGGGACCAACGGATTAAAAGTCCGCTGCTCTACCAGCTGAGCTAACGACCCTGAACCATCATTCAAACCAGGTTTGAATGTGCAGTGCAAGTCAAGCTAAATAGCTTAAAGCACCACTTTGTTTGATGGAGCGTATTGTAGCAAGATCTCATTTCAGCGCAAGCAAAAAATAACAAAGTTGCCCATGTTTGATTATAAATACAACAATTATGCTTTATCTAAACAAAAAATAGGCAACTTCAGTACTTAGAAGCGATATTGATAGGCCTGAATATTGGCAAAAATCTCTGCGGTGAGCTCGAAATATGCCGTTGCACCTGGCAATAACACCAGCAGGCGTTCATCGGTTTTACTCGGATCAAATGCTTGCTCTTTCAATTTATTTTTCTGATATTTAAAGGTGCCTGTGGTTTCAACTTGCTGTTGTACGCGTAAAAATACTGGTACTGCATAAGCTGGTAAGCATTTTTTAAAGCAAGCGGCCATGGCTGCTAAATCTGCATCATCCAATTTTACATCGGGTTGCAGGGTAATCGCGGCCATACCGGCACGACCATTGGTATTGGGAATTTCTACGCCATACACCACCGCTTCAACGATTTTGTCATACTCGGTCAGCATGTTTTCCACTTCAGTTGTAGAAACATTTTCCCCTTTCCAGCGGAAAGTATCACCCAGACGATCGACAAACTGCGCATGACGGAAGCCGATATTACGCATCAGATCCCCGGTATTGAAGTAAGCATCACCTTTGGTAAATACATTCTGCATGATGACTGACTTGTTTTTTTCGAGGTCGGTATAGCCATCAAAAGGTGAACGACGGGTGATTTTACCAATCAGTAAACCAGTCTCGCCCTTTTTCACCCGTTTACAACGGCCTTTAAGGTCTCGTACCGGCTCATTTTTATCTTTATCAAAGGCAATAATGGCATACGGTGTGGGTGAGAAACCGACGGTATTGTCAAAATTGAAAATATTGCTAAAACCGACATTGCCTTCACTGGAGGCATATAGTTCCAGCACTTCCTGAATGCCAAAACGGAATTTAAATTTATCCCAGATATTTGGGCGCATCCCATTTCCAATCATCTTGGTCACGCGGTGGCCTTTTTCCAGTTCAGATGAGGGAGCATCCATCAGATAGCGGCACAGCTCACCGACATAACCAATCGCAGAGGCATCAAATTTTTGTACATCCTTCCAGAAAGAGGAGGTCGAAAATTTACGCCGAATCGCCAGGGTGCTGCTACCTGCAATGACACCGCACCAGCACACCACCATGCCTGTGGCATGATAAAGCGGCAGGGTACAGTACATCACATCATCTTGATTGAGGTTTAGCACATGCCCATAGGTGCCATAAGCGAGCGTCCAGCGGCCATTGGTAAAGATCACCGCTTTAGGTAGGCCCGTCGTGCCCGAGGTGTAAATATAGAACAGCCCGTCTTTGCCCTGCACCGAATGGGTGGTTGATGGATTGACTTTGGGAGCAAGATCGGTTTTTTCAGCCAGGTTGATAAAGCCTTCAGGCGCCTGACCCGGATCGGCTTGAGTATTTTGATCCGCAAACCAGTGTAAGCGGTCACTGCTAATATTCAGGTCATTACGAATCTCGTTAACTGCATGACGGCACTCTTCGCCGACAATCAGGGCAATCGGTTTGACCAGGTTGATACTATGCGTCAGCACCTTGCCGACTTGAGAGGTATTCACTAAAGCGGTCGTCACACCCAGTTTGGCCAGACCAATTACACTGGCAATCAGTTCA
Organism: Prolinoborus fasciculus; assembly: GCF_056724605.1. Next base: position 10,169 of record NZ_JBWZQN010000034.1, read on the forward strand.
GGACGGTTCTCGACCATCACGGCAACGACATCACCTTTCTTGGCACCCAAGGATAGATAGAAATGGGCAATCTGGTTGGCCCAGGCATTGAGAGCAGCATAGCTATAGCTTTGCTCTTCAAAACGCAAGGCAATGCCTTCCGGGTTACGCTTGGTGGCTTTTTCAAAAGCCAGACCCAGGCCGGCCGGTGTGTTCGGAGTACGTAAATATGCCTGTCTTAGACCAGTGAGCAAATTGGGCACTTTGGTCAAGAAAGCCGGGATTTTGGCAGCGACATCTGCAATCCCAATCAGATCGTGTGGTTTCATTTGGGTCATGAGAATCCTATTTATTTTTCGTATCCGATACGTTCAATTTATATACAGTAGACGAGCTAGCCATCTTTTAGCGTTAAAACACTAGTGCAATCAACCTATTCTGACTAAATCTAGCAAAAAAAACCTAGTCACCGAAATGACTAGGTTTTTTTATATGACTGCAATTGAGCAAATTATGATTCAGTTGCAGTATTGGCTTTTTTCGGTGGACGACCACGTGGACGACGTGGACGAGCAGCCTGTTTCTCCGCTTTTTCAGCTTCGCTGGCTTCAGTGTCTTCTGTTGTTACTTCGGCCTGATCTTGGGCTTCTGTAACAGGAGCTTGTGATTCAGCATTTGCTTCAACTGGCGCAGCATCTTCAGGTTGAGCTTCAGTCACTGGAGTCTCTTCTGCAGGAGCTGCATCTACTGGTGCCGTCGTTTCAGTGGCTTGTTCAGCTGGCTGAGCATTTACGGTTTCTTCAATAGCTACTTCAGTGGCTACTGGAGTTTCAGTTGCTGCTGCTTCAGCTGACTCTGCTTGCGCTTCTGCTGCTACAGGTGCTTCTGGCGCAGTTTCAACTGCCGGAGCTGTTTCTACTTTAGCCTGTTGCTTGGCTTGTTGTAGGGCCTGTTCTGCAGCCTGTTTAGCTAGACGGCGACGCTCACGTGGATCGTTTGCGACACGTTTGTCCGACACCGGTTTTGGTGGAGTCAGGTCCAGAACTGGAGCAGGCTCTGCTTCAACCTTGGCTACGGTTACTTGAACATCACGGGTAACCGGTTTTTTCTCTGCGGCAGGCGATGCTGCAGCCACCAGACTCGCGTTGTACTCTTTTGTGAACTTCTCTAGAGCACGGTTGAAGGTTGGCAATAAACCAAACTGTTCAATCAGTACGGAGCAGTCTTCACCATAAACATGGCGAATCAGGCTACCAATGGTGAACTGACCCAATGTTGGTACTTGTGACGGAGTCAACTTCTGAACTGTGGCCTGTTGAGGCTGGCCTTCACGCTGCTGACGGCGACGCTGACGCGGATCGTTGCTGGCACGTGGTTTTTCAGCATTTGATTCTTCAGTTGGCACAACTTCTTCAACAGGGGCTGTCAGTGCAGCTTCCACTACATTTTCAGCCGCGGCTTCTTCAACTGGCGCATCTGCCAGTGCAGTAACTTCAACCGCTGGCGTTGCAACTGCAGCATTGTCATTCAATGCCACGATTTCGCTTTTTGCCTGGTCAATATTCACGACCATAGCGGTTGGCATCACGACTTGACGTGGTGCATCAACCAATTCAACACGAAGCTGCTTGTCGTTGACTGCTGGAGCTTCAACGACTGCAGGTGCTGCTTGTTGAGCCTGCTCATTCAGCACGCTTGGATCGCGGTGGCGATTTGGACGTTCCTGACGTGGCTGGTTACGGCGGTCACGACGTGGCATTGCCTGTTGTGGCTGTTGTTCATTGTTTTGAACATCATTTTGCTGAGATGGCTCGTTGTGATGCTGACGGCGAGAATTACGCTTGTTTTCACGTGCTTCATGACGTTGCTCTTGACGAGATACCTGAACCACTTCTTCATGCACCTGATGTTGCTGAGGAGCGGAAGCTTCAGACTGAACCTGCTCACGCGGTTCTTTGTGCTTCGGATTACGTGGTTTTTTGTTGTTATGACGCGGTGCTCTTTCATCACGTTCAGCCGGTTTTTCAGCATCACGTTCCTGTTTTTGCGCTACAGTCGATGGTGCCAGGTAAGCATTGCTGCTTGCCGGAGCAGCAGGTTGAGATACTTGCTGTGGAGCAGGTTGTGCCACCGGTGCAGACAATTGACCGAACTGACCACGGCTCACCGCACCGCCATTGATCATTTGTTCAATTGCTGCAGCTGCATTGTTGGCAGTACGCGATTGATCAACAGTCGCAGCCTGTTTTTGAACAAAGAGGTTTTCTAACCAGGCACATGGGCTAGATGCAGGAGCAGCAACTTGTGCTTGGGCAGGAGCTTGTTGCGCAACAGGTACTTGCTGTGCATTTTGGTTTTGCTGGTTACGGCGTTTATTGTTTCTGCCGTTGTTTTGCTGTTGAGCAGGCGCTGGTGCAGCAGCATGCGTATGTTGTTCTTCTTCTAAATGCCATTCAGATGACTCATAGCCCAACTCTTTTTCACTTGAACGAGTTGCTTCAGTACGTTCATAGCTGGTTGGTGCAAAGCCTTCGGCATTATAAGTGATTTCATAATGCGGTGTTTCCAGATGCGGATGCGGCAGCACAGTGACACGTACATTTGAAGTCTGTTCTAAATAGACCAAGGTGTGACGTTTTTCATTCAATAAGAAGGCAGCAATTTCGACTGGAACTTCGACTTGAACTTCACCATGACGTTCACGTAACGCGATCTCTTCCACTTTACGCATAATCGAAAGTGATAAAGAACGAAGATCACGAACCATGCCGGTACCATGGCAGCGTGGGCAAACGTAGCCAGTCGCTTCTTCAAGAGAAGGACGCAGACGTTGACGGCTCATTTCCATCAAACCAAAACGTGACAATTGACCGAACTGGATACGGGCACGGTCACTTTGCGTCGCTTCACGCAGCTTCGCTTCCACCATACGCTGGTTGCGGTCTTTAGTCATGTCGATGAAGTCGATCACCACCAGACCACCGATATCACGTAAACGTAATTGACGCGCGATTTCTTCTGCCGCTTCAATATTGGTATTTAACGCGGTGTCTTCAACGTCGCTACCGCGAGTCGATTTTGCTGAGTTAATGTCAATTGACACTAAAGCTTCAGTTTGGTCGATCACGATCGAACCGCCAGAAGGCAATTTTACTTCACGTTCATAAGCGGTTTGAATTTGACTTTCAATCGCGAAATGCGCGAATAAAGGTTCATTTAAGGTATAAGTTTTCAGTTTTTCTAACTGACGTGGCATTACCGCTTTTACGAAGTTATAGGCTTCGTTATAGGCTTGTTCTGAGTCAATCAGGATTTCAGCAACATCATCACGCAGGTAGTCACGAATGGCACGTGTTACCACGCCCGCTTCCTGATGTACCAACATTGGCGATGGACCTGAACTTGCCGTGCTCTGGATTTGTGCCCAAAGGTCGAGCAAGTGTTGAAGGTCTAATTGAAGTTCTTCTTGTGAACGACCGATCCCGGCAGTACGCACAATCACACTCATACCACGTGGCACGTTCAGTGTTGCCAGCATTTCTTTCAGTTCTTCACGCACTGAACCAGAAATCTGACGGCTGATACCACCACCTTTCGGGTTGTTTGGCATTAATACCAAATAACGGCCAGCAAGTGAGATAAAAGTAGACAGGGCAGCGCCTTTGTTGCCACGCTCTTCTTTTTCCACCTGAACCAGAAGTTCGGTGCCTTCAGTGATCAGTTCACGGATATTTGAAGTTTGGCGAGGGTCGGCTTTGTAATATGAATTTGCGATTTCACGCATTGACAGGAAGCCTTGGCGACCTGCACCGTATTCAACGAATACAGCTTCTAAAGAAGGTTCAACGCGAGTCACGTGACCTTTGTAGATATTGGATTTTTTTTGTTCACGGGTACGATTTTCTAAATCAAAATCGTAAAGACGCTGACCAGTGACAAGTGCAACGCGAATTTCTTCGGCATGTGTTGCATTAATCAACATACGTTTCATGGGTGTAACACCTTATAGTGATACACAGCAAAAAATCGCTATACACGTAGCGAACATCACACATCACGGATCAATGGCTCAAATCTGCAATGAATTTCATTGTGGTTTGAGTCTTTTATGACCGAGCTCTATTTAATATAGATGGGCTTCGGTTTTTGATTCACGTATTGATGATGGCAATACGGCTTCAATCTTTAAACGGATTAAAGTCACCTGAACGCTTCACTGGCGGACGAGCGGTGCATTGGATGTGTGTAACTTTCACTGTCACATTGCTCGAAGATCATCCCTTCTTTATAGAAAGTGTCTTGATACGGAATTGTCGTCGTATCTTTACAAACTGTGCAGATCCAATGCATCAACGCTGTAGCCTGAAGTCGTCTTCAGGTTGCGACTAATCTGATGTGTATCAGTTTACGTTTAAAAACCAACAAAGTTGGCGACATATTTTTTAAGACAAACTGATTTATGTACCTGAGGTACAATTAAACGCAACAGTTTGCTTTGTTTGCCGATATAATAAGCCTTCGGCGTGGCATAATTCTTTGGGGGACCTTCCCGTATCATGTGAGTCTTTAATTGAACAATCAAGTTCAGAAAAATCTGAAATGATTCAACTTTTACTCACAAACGATGGTTTCCGTGCGCTGACTATATCAAACCTTGCATCATCTGCCTATGGGCTAAGCTTATGTTTCTTGTGTAAAGCATAACCTAAGTGATCAGTTTTTAATCAATTTTAGTATTTTTTGGGTCATAGTAACTGTATGAATTCTACGCAACAATGGCAAAACGTCACTTGGTTTGAAGTGGATGAACATCAAGATGGACAACGCATCGATAATTTCCTGTTTAGTCGTCTGAAAGGTGTGCCAAAAAGCCGTATCTATCGTCTGATTCGTGAAGGCCAGGTTCGCGTTAATAAAAAACGCATTAAAGCAGAAACCAAACTCGCAATCGGTGACCAGATTCGCGTTGCGCCGATTCGCTATGAACAAAAAGATGAATCTGCTGCACCTGTTTCTGACAAAGTGGCACAAGGCTTATTGGCCCGTGTGATTTATGAAGATGAAGGTTTGATGGTCGTGAATAAACCTTCCGGGATTGCTGTGCATGGTGGTAGCGGTGTGGCCTATGGCCTGATTGAGGGCTTGCGTGCCGCAACCGGTAAAAAGTATCTGGAACTGATTCACCGGATTGACCGTGATACTTCCGGTCTGGTGATGATTTCCAAAAAGCGTAGCGTGTTGAAAACATTACAAGATATGTTGCGTGAACATAAAATCAAAAAAACCTATGCCGCTGTAGTAAAAGGGCAGGTCAGTCTGGATAAACAGCTGATTGATGCACCTTTACATCGTTACGAGCTGGCCAATGGTGAACGTCGTGTCTGCGTGTCCCCGAAAGAAGGTAAAGAGTCTAAAACCCAGTGGAATGTGCAGGAACGTTTTATGCATGCCACACTGGTGTATGCATCTCCGCTTTCTGGTCGTACCCATCAGATTCGTGTTCATGGTTTGAGTATTGGTCATCCGCTAGTAGGCGATGAAAAGTATGGTCATGAAACAGAATATCGTGGGCCAAAACCACGCCGTTTGTGTTTACATGCAATGCGTCTGGACATTCCGGGCTATCCAGCAATTGAAGCACCATTGCCAGAAGATATGCAGAGTCTGGTGGCGCAGTTAAGAGCGCAGAAAGCGGATAAACCGGCTGCCCAATAAGGACTTATTTTTTCTTTTAATAAATTTAATCCACCCTCACCCTCCTTTGAAAAAGGAGGGAATTCCCCTATTTCTTAAAGAGGGCTAGGGGAGATTAAATTTCGAAAGAATCCTCTCCCTAAGCAGCACTGCTGAGCAAGTCTCCTTCTTGCACGTCGTTTAAAGCAGTGCTTTAAACTCGTTCAGGAGAGGGAACGTTACTTATTAAATAGTAATGTTGAATTAAAACTTCATTGATAATTCGACTTTATTGGTTCTTTTATTAAAGTCATTTGCTTAAGAATGAAAAATTCCTTCTCCTTGTAGGAGAGGGCTTCAAGACTGAATCAAATCTAGGAAATCTTTTATGAACTCACCTGTAAAATTGGTCATTTTCGATTGGGATGGCACTTTATTTAATTCAGTCGGTCAAATCGTGGCGAGTTTGCAGTTTGCCGCACAGCAGTTTCAGCAGCCGTTAACGGATGCAGATGCGAAAAGTATTATTGGACTGGGTTTACCTGAAGTTGCACAGCGTTTATTCCCGACAGTACCAGAATTACATACGGATATTTTGCAGGCTTATTCCGATCATTATGTTGCCAACTCATCAGGAGATTCCTGGTTTGAAGGCGTAGCGCGCATGCTCGCAGATTTACAGCAGCAAGGCGTGAAGCTGGCAGTAGCCACAGGGAAAAGCCGTAAAGGTCTGGATCGTGTATTAAAACAGACGAACAGTGAAGAGCTGTTTGTGAGTACGCGCGCAGCCAGCGAAACCCATTCTAAACCTCATCCATTAATGTTAGAAGAAATTCTGGCGGAAACCGGTGTGCAGGCTGAACATGCCATCATGGTCGGTGATACGTCTTATGATCTGGAAATGGCGCAAAATATTGCCATGCCAAGTGTTGGCGTAAGTTATGGCGTACATGCGCCTGAACTTTTGGCTCAATTTAATCCAGTCTGTATCGTGGATGATGTGGCTGCTTTGCATAGTGCATTGTTGGCTAAAGTCCAATGGAAACCAGCAGTTTAATCCAGTATCTTGGTTGCAGTGCAAGGAATGTATTTCCCCGGTTTAAATTGGCTGGGGAATGCGGCAGATTTAAGCGCTGGTTCTTATCTTTTAGTCTAAAGTCGTAATTGTACTGATTTTATTCGGTCATATTACGGCAGTTATTTTGCTAAATAGAGATGTGTTTTAAATAATAAGATTTTGTTTTATTTCGTTTTTTATAAATTATTCTTATAGATAATAGCTATAGCAAAAAATAAAATAACTATTGGCACAAACGCCGGATTTTTCCCATCCTAAAACTGTTTATTCCTATGCTCGCTCTGAGAAAGGCAGTCCATGCGGATGATCAGCCTGATCATGTCCCTATTTTCTGTCCCTCTTAGATCCCGGCATAAGCCTAATTTTTGCAGTTTAAGGAAACATTGATGTCGAATTCTGCTGTTGTTGAATCAGTTGCACAAGCACTTCGTAGCGCTGAATTATCACAAACTGCGATTGCACCGATTCGCCCCGAACTTGGCGGTGAAAGTGCTGACGTAGATATCGCCTATGCCGTTCAGGAAGTGAATACCGAGCGTGCTTTGTCTGAAGGTCGCCGTCTGGTGGGTCGTAAAATTGGTTTGACGTCTAAAGTCGTTCAAGCGCAACTGGGTGTAGATCAGCCGGATTTCGGTATGTTATTTGCCGACATGGCCTATGGCGATGGTGAAGCAATTCCAGCTGGCCTTCTGATTCAGCCGAAAGTTGAAGCAGAAATCGCATTGGTGATTAACCAGGATTTAACCAAAGAAAAACACACCTATGCAGACATTATCAGCGCAACTGATTATGCATTGCCTGCAATTGAAGTGGTCGATAGCCGTATCGAAAACTGGAAAATCAGCCTGATTGATACTGTAGCAGATAACGCATCTTCTGCTGCATTTGTCTTGGGTTCTCAGCCGGTTAAATTAGAGAATCTTGATCTGGTGAACTGCAAGATGGTGATGACGCGTGGTGAAGAAGTCGTGTCTCAAGGCGTGGGTAAAGCATGTCTGGCAAACCCATTGAATGCTGCTGTTTGGCTGGCTGATGAAATGGTACGCCGTGGTCGTCCGCTGTTAAAAGGTGACATCATCTTGACGGGTGCTTTAGGTCCAATGGTTGTGGCGCAACCAGGTGATGAATTCAAGGTTGAAATTGAAGGCTTCGGTTCAGTAACCGCTGCATTCGCTGCTGAATAATCAAGATTCCAAGAGAGTACATTCATGAAAAAGATTAAATGTGCAATGATCGGTCCAGGGAATATTGGTACTGATTTGCTTTATAAATTACAACGTAGCGAATGGTTAGAGCCGGTATGGATGGTGGGGATTGACCCGACTTCTGAAGGTTTGGCGCGTGCTGCGAAAATGGGTTTAAAAACCACAGCTGAAGGCGTTGATGGTCTTCTTCCTCATGTGATTGCTGATGACATCAAAATTGCATTCGACGCAACTTCTGCCTATGTCCATGCTGAAAACAGCTGCAAGCTGAATGAACTTGGCGTGCTCATGATTGACTTAACGCCTGCTGCGATTGGTCCATTTTGCGTACCACCAGTCAACCTTGAAACATTGCTACAAGCGGGCGAAGTACCAAACGTGAACATGGTGACATGTGGCGGTCAGGCAACGATTCCGATGGTGGCTGCTGTTTCTCGCGTTCAACCAGTTGAGTATGGTGAGATCATTGCAACTGTATCGACCAAATCTGTAGGTCCTGGTACGCGTAAAAACATCGACGAATTCACACGTACCACTGCGGGTGCAATCGAGAAAGTGGGGGGTGCGAAACAGGGTAAAGCGATCATTATCATTAACCCGGCTGAGCCACCTTTAATGATGCGTGACACAGTACATTGCTTGGTTGAAGGTGAGCCGGATCAAGCTGCGATTACTGAATCTGTACATGCCATGATCAAGGAAGTTCAAAAATACGTACCAGGTTACAAGCTTGTAAATGGTCCTGTATTTGATGGCAACCGTGTATCAATTTACTTGGAAGTTGAAGGTCTGGGTGACTTCCTGCCGAAATACGCAGGCAACCTGGATATTATGACTGCAGCAGCTGCACGTACTGCAGAAATGTTCGCAGAACACGTGTTCAACATCGCTGAAGCTTAAAGGAATACCAAAATGTCTAAGATTATTGTTCATGATATGACTTTGCGTGATGGTATGCACCCGCAGCGCCATCAAACGACTGTTGAGCAAATGATTGCAATTTCAACCGCACTTGATGATGCAGGCGTACCTTTAATTGAAGTAACGCACGGTGACGGCCTGGGCGGTTCATCAGTGAACTACGGTTTTGCTGCTGCAACAGATGAAGAATATTTGTCTGCTGTTGTGCCACGTATGAAAAATGCAAAAATTTCTGCATTGCTTCTTCCTGGTATCGGTACGGTTGACCATTTGAAAATGGCACATGAAATTGGTGTTTCTACTATTCGTGTGGCGACGCATTGTAATGAAGCGGATTGTTCTGAACAGCACATCACCGCTGCACGTAAACTAGACATGGACACTGTGGGCTTCTTGATGCTTGCGCACATGGCAACACCTGAAAAATTGCTTGAAGAAGCAAACAAGATGGTGTCTTACGGTGCAAACTGTATCTATGTGACAGATTCAGCAGGTTATATGCTTCCTCAAGACGTTATTGATCGCGTAGGTCACTTACGTCAACACTTGGATTCAAGCATTGAGCTTGGTTTCCATGGTCACCACAACTTAGGTATGGGTGTATCGAATACTGTTGCTGCTGTTCAAGCAGGTGCAGTACGTGTTGACTTGGCATCTGCTGGTCTTGGTGCTGGCGCTGGTAACACACCACTTGAGCTGTTTATCGCTGTGGCAAACCGTATGGGTATGGACACTGGCGTTGACTTGTTCAAAGTGCAAGACGTTGCTGAAGATCTAGTGATTCCAATGATGCACAACCCGATTCGTGCCGACCGTGATGCGGCAACTTTAGGTTATGCGGGTGTTTACTCGTCATTCCTGTTATTTGCTAAACGTGCTGAAGCGAAATATGGCGTATCTGCGCGTGAAATCCTGATGGAACTTGGTCGCCGTGGTACGGTAGGTGGTCAAGAAGACATGATTGAAGATTTGGCATTAACCATGTCTAAAGCTCGTGAGTTACAAGCTTAATTTTTAATGCCGTGGTATTAAAATAAGTCCAATAAAAAAGCATCCGATTCGGATGCTTTTTTATTATGAAGTAGATTTAATAATATAATAAAACTCTGATCTCAGATATTTTAGTTATAGTGTTATGTGAAGATTATTTTAGTTTAATTTTTTCCTTAAACATAAAAACGATAAATAAAAAATATTATCTTAAAGTTTTTAAAAAAATTGCGCTTATTAATAAAGGAAACAGAAATTTGAATTAAATATCTGGTCAAATTTTTATTTTCATTAATCGGTTTAAAATCTAAGAGATTGAGTGCTTAAATCTGGGCCCGGAATATGCAGAGCTAAAAGAGCAAAAGTTTAATACTGTGGTCGGATTTTTTATTTAAACCGACTTGCGCATGATGGCTGCATGGATTTTATCAGCTGAATGGGGAACTCATCATGCGTCGTCACAATTTATGGATTGCAATGCTTGCTGCGACAGCAACTTTAGGGACAACTGCAACGAATGCAGACTTTATTGACGACAGCAATGTTCAACTCAAATTTAAAAACTTTTATCTAGACCGTCAGTATCAAGATGACTATTCATCACGTAACTGGGGTTCTTGGTCACAAGGGGTGACTCTGGATGCCAAGTCCGGTTATCACGATATCGGTGGTGGTGTGCAGGTTGGTGCTGATGTACTGGTGCAACATGCAGTCAAACTCAACGGCCATGATAAAAATCCGGACTGGGTTTTACCGCACGATGGCAAAGAATCAAAAGATCATTTCGGTAAAGTCGGCGCGACCTTAAAAGCCAAAGTTTCACAAACTGAGCTGAAAGTCGGCGAGTTATTGCCTGTATCTCCAGTCTTGGTATTCGATCCATCCCGTCAGTTATTAACGACTTATAGTGGCGCTTGGTTAGAGTCTAAAGACCTTAAGGATACCAAGTTAACTCTGGCGTATATTGATGGTATTAACAACCGTTATGACAACCAGTTCCGTGACTTAACTAAATTTGCTCCACCAAGTTTCTATGATACGGGTGCTGAAGCTGATGGCATGTGGATTGCGGGTGTAGACCACCAGCTTACTAAAGAAGTAGGGGCGAGCTACTGGTATGCCGATGTTCAAGACATTTACCAACAGCATTATCTGGGTGTGAATTACAAAACTGCGCTCGGTGAAAAAACCAAATTAGATAGCCACATCCGTTACTTCGATAACTCGGAGTCAGGTGACAAGCTGTATGGTGAGATCGATAACCAGGCATTATCTGTCGCTGCAAAAGTGAATCATGGTGCACATAGCGTAGGTGTGGGTTACCAGCAAATGTTTGGTGATAGTGCATTCCCGACATTGGGTGGCTGGGTGCCACAGCCTTATCTGGCGAACTGGGGGGTAGCGACCTTTACCGCACCAGAAGAAAAGTCATGGAGTGTTTCTTATGGCTATGACTTCTCTGAAATGGGTGCAAAAGGCCTAAACGCAACAGCAGTATATTTCAAAGGTTATGATCAGAAAGGTACTGGGGCGTATCAAGGTCAGAACTTCAATACGGATGAAGTGAATGCCATCGTGAACTACACTGTGCCAGAAGGTAAATTAAAAGGTTTGGGTGTACAGGCGATGTATATTGATGTGAATTTTGCCAATCCAGCAAAACCAGACCTGCAAGAATACCGTGTCGCCACCACTTATACCCATAAATTCTAATACCCCTATATTTTAAAAGCAGTCAGTCTTCTGGCTGCTTTTTGGTTTAAGAATGCAGTTAAAACCTTAGTTTATGTAGGGTTTAATTTATAAAAAAATATATAAAACAAACACTTAAATTATATCTATTTTGTAGGGTGCAATCGTAATTTTGTATCAGTTTGCTGCGGTTGAGCGGTTAATATAAGGGTGTACACAAGTCATTTTAATGAGTCAACTTGACGTCGAATTCTTGAAAATAGAGGGACACGCAAGCGAAAGACTGTAAGAGGAAGCAATATGAGCACTGTTCAAATCCCTGACTATCAAACAGATCCATTCTTTGGCTTAGAAGACAAATGGATTGAAACCGCTGAAGGCGAGTTGACCCATTACCACGAAATTGGTGAAGGTACGCCTATTCTATTTTTACACGGTTCAGGTACAGGTGTATCGGCCGCGGCAAACTGGTGGTTAAACCTGCCACAAATTGGTGAGCAAGCGCGTTGTATCGCGATTGATACCATTGGTTATGGCCAAACTGTGGTTGCACCGGGTACTGAATATGGTATCCGTGCCTGGGTAGATCATGCGATCCGTACGCTAGATGCTTTGGGTATCGAAAAAACCTGGTTGGTCGGTAACTCTCTGGGTGGCTGGTTAGCATTCCAGATGGCATTGGATTATCCAGATCGTATTTTGGGTATCGTGTCTATGGGTACGGGCGGTGCGAAACAGACAGCTGCACTTAAAGCTCACGCAAATCCAGTTCTTACAGAAGAAGGAATCAAGAAAACCCTTTCTATGTTTGTCGTAAACAAAGACCTGATTACTGATGAACTGGTAAAAGTACGTTTTGCTTCTGCTGCAAATGACTATGCATCAAATCGTTTAAGGGATGTGGTTGGCGCACGTGACCGTGACCGTTTCGAATTCCCATTAGACTTCGAAAAAATGAAAGACATTACTGTGCCTGTACTATTGATTCATGGTACGCAAGACGTGGTGATTCCGGTTTCTCGTACTTGGGACATCCTGAACATCGTGCCAAATGCTGATGCACATATCTTCAGCCAATGCGGTCACTGGTCTCAAGTTGAAAAAGCAGATGAGTTCAACACTGTGATCAAAAACTACCTGGCTGTACACGGCGTAAAATAAGTTTGATACAGTTTTAAAAAAGGATGGCTTTGGTCATCCTTTTTTATATCGGAAATATTTAAGGTAGCGCACCTAAGTAAGTTTGATTCTCATTTATTTGAATAAATATAAAAATCTAATAATTTTTATAGGTTCGAGCTATTTAAACTGAGAAAAATCCGAATGAAACTTTATTAGACTTAAGTGGTAAATGCAGTACATTTAGAGCTAAAAATACACAATTTGGGTCAAGGGCAAGTGACAAATTTAAGCGCCAGAAATAGATTCTTTATTATAAAATAGAATTAAAAATGGATTCTTAAGCATAAAATAATAAAACAAAAAAAGCACATGCCTATCATAAGTTGAATGGCGTATGCCTAATGCAGGGAAGAAATAGGATTAATTTTGTTCGCTACGGTTAATATCCAGATAGAACACACGGGTCAAAAGCTCAAGAAATTTGCTCACGACATAGGATTTGTTGTTTTTATGGTAGCTGACATACAGGTCTAAATAGGGCAACTCCACGTCCAGCGGACGAATCACGGTATTATCCATGGTTAGTGGTGCAATATAGCCAGGCAAAATGGTACAGCCTAGGCCCATTCCGATCGAGTTGATATTAAATAAAATATTATCGGCCTTTTGCACGATATTGAGTTCAATGCCGTTGGCTTTGGCAAAGTCCAGAATAGCCTGGTTCAGGGTCAAGGACTGCTCTGCTGATGGAATAATAAAATCAATACCATTCAATGCTTTAACAGGAATTCTTTCGTATTTTGCTAAGGGGTGATCTTTAGGCAGGAGAAAAATCAGCGGTTCACGAATCACGAACTGGCTTTCAATTTCATCACTATTGAAATTATGACGGGTAAATGTCAGATCTAGATCACCTTTTTTTAACAAACGCATCTGCTCATTGTTGTTCAGGCTGAGCAGTTCAATTTTTAAATCTGGGTTCTGTACACGTAGATTTGGCAAGATATAGGGGAAGATTTTCATCTCGGCTACCGGTACAAAACCGATACGGAGCATTTGCTGTTTGGCCTGTGACACCTGACGTGCCATGGCAACGGCTTTGTCCGCCTGTGCAAGGGTGAGACGGGCCTGTTCCAGGAATACGGCGCCTTCTTCGGTCAGCTCTACTTTACGTTTGGTCCGGTTGAGTAGCTTTACCCCGACATCTTCTTCCAGGTCTTTGATTTGCTGGCTAAGTGAGGGTTGAGCCGTATAAAGTTTAAGTGCTGCCTTACTAAAATTGAGCTCTTCAGCAACGGTGATAAAGTAGCGAAGGTGTCGTAATTCCATGTCATCAACCCAAAGAGTAATCCAAAAAATGTCTTACTATAATTTCCTCAAAGTATAATCTATAAACAACTATGTCGTGAAGATTATTTTCCCATTCATAAACTAAATGCTCTGGCGGGATTAATAGATGTTTTAATATAAAAATTCACGTGCTTAATAATTGTTTTAAGCTCTTAATTGAAACAAAAAAAATATTTCCCGAAAAACGCTGTCAAATCCATCATCGTTGAAAAGTTGAGTCTATTACTTTGTGCCAAAGATAGGTCACAGGAGAGCTTTTCATGAGTGGAAAAATTGATGTGCGCGAAATCGATGCTTTAGTCGATGCACAAAATGGACGTATTACGCCATCTATTTATACAGATCCTGACATTTACGAATTAGAACTCGAACGTGTTTTCGGTCGTACTTGGTTATTCCTTTGCCATGAAAGCCAAATTCCTAAGGCTGGTGATTTCTTCAATACCTACATGGGTGAAGATCCAATCATTGTGGCACGTCAAAAAGACGGCTCAATCAAAGCATTTTTAAACCAGTGCCGTCACCGTTCTATGCGTGTGAGCTTCGCTGACTGTGGTAATACCCGTGCATTTACTTGCCCATACCACGGCTGGTCATATGGCATTGACGGTTCTTTAAAAGATATCCCGCTTGAAGATCGTGCTTACCCGCATGGTGCATGTAAAGAGCAATGGGGTCTGGTTGAAGTGAATCGTGTGAAGTCTTACAAAGGCTTGGTATTCGCTTGTTGGGATGAAACCACACCTGATCTAGAAGAATACATGGGCGATATCGCTTGGTATTTAGATGGCGTTGTTGACCGTCGTCCAGGTGGTACTGAAATCATTGGTGGTGTACACAAGTGGGAAATCGAGTGTAACTGGAAATTTGCAGCGGAACAGTTTGCATCTGACCAATATCACGCCTTGTTCTCTCACGCTTCTGCGATCCAAGTATTGGGCGCGAAACCAGACGACGAATCTTCTAAAAAATTAGGTGCTGCGCAAACTGCTCGTCCAGTTTGGGAAACTGCCAAAGACGCGATCCAGTACGGTTCACGTGGTCACGGTTCAGGCTTCTTCTTTACAGAGAAACCAGACGCAAACGTATGGGTTGACGGTGAAGTTGCCAACTACTTCCGTGAAACTTACGACGAAGTTAAAGAGCGCCTAGGCGAGACTCGTGCATTGCGTCTTGCAGGGCACAACACCATGTTCCCAACTTTGTCTTGGTTGAACGGTACTGCAACACTTCGTGTATGGCACCCACGTGGTCCAAACAAAACTGAAGTGTGGGCATTCTGTATTGCTGATGCTGAAGCATCTCAAGAAGTGAAAGAAGCATTTGAACGTTCTGCAACGCGTGCCTTTGGTCCAGCCGGTTTCCTGGAGCAAGATGACTCTGAAAACTGGATCGAGATCCAAAAAGTTTTACGTGGTTATAAAGCGCGTCAAAACAAACTCATTATGGAAATGGGTAAAGGCAACGAAAAAGTACGTGAAGATGGTATCCCGGGTATTACCAACTACATTTTCTCTGAAACTGCAGCACGTGGCATGTACCGCCGCTGGGCAGATTTATTGATCCATGAAAAATGGGAAGACGTAGAAAAAGCAGCTGACGAATATGAGAAGGAGCTTATGAAATGAGTCAAATCAGCTTAGAACTTCATCACCAAATTAGTCAGTTCCTGTATCGCGAAGCAAAATTGCTAGACGATTGGAAATTCCGCGAATGGTTAGATACCTTAGCTGAAGATATTTCTTACACGCTACGTACCACGCCAAACGCACAAACCCGTGACCGTCGTCGTTCAGTTGAACCACCTACAACTTGGGTGTTCAACGATTCGAAAGACCTTTTAGAGCGTCGTGTAGCGCGTCTGGAAACCGGTATGGCTTGGGCTGAAGAGCCTCCATCACGTACCACCCATATGGTGAGCAACGTGATCGTAGAGCCAACTGAAGTTGAAGGCGAATACGACGTGTACGTAACCTATTTGCTATATCGTACGCAAAAAGAGAAAGACATTGTCATTTACTGCGGTAAACGTCATGACAAGATCCGTAAAGTTGAAGGCGGCCTCGGCTTCCAGATCTTCAACCGTAAGATCACGCTTGATCAAGCGACATATAGCTCACATAACCTGAGTGTGTTCTTCTAATGAATAAGATTTTTGTTTGCCAAGTTGACGAATTAGACGAAGGCGAAGCGTTAAAAGTAGATTGTGGTGTAAACGGTATCGAAGCGCTGGCTGTATTTAACAATGGCGGTGAATTCTTCGCTATGAACGATAAATGCAGTCATGGTAATGCTTCTATGTCTGAAGGTTATCTGGAAGATGACGGTACTGTGGAATGTCCATTGCATTCAGCACGTTTCTGTTTAAAAACAGGTGAAGCATTGTGTCTACCTGCAACTGATCCAATCAAAACATTCCCAGTGATTGTTGAAGATGGTCAATTGTTTGTAGAGATGGCAGGAGAGTAAGCATGGGTTGGCTACAAGGCGAAGTTGCACTTATTACTGGTGGTGGTTCAGGCTTAGGCTGGGCTTTGGTAGAGCGTTTTATTGAGGAAGGTGCGCAAGTCGCTGTTCTTCAGCGTTCAAAAGCTAAAGTAGATGCATTAAATGAACACTTCGGTGGAAAAGTTCTTGCGATCGAAGGTGATGTAGCCAGCTATGCAGATAACGTTCGTGCAGTTCAAGCAACTGTGGAACGTTTCGGTAAACTCGATTGTTTCGTTGGTAATGCCGGTATTTGGGATCACTATGCCGATATCGTCAATACCTCTGGTGAGCAGCTGGAAAAAGCCTTTGACGAGATTATGGGCATTAATACCAAATCTCTGATCCTCGGTGCGAAGGCTGCACTAGATGCATTGATCGCTTCTGAAGGTTCTATCATATTTACTTTGTCTAATTCGGCACTGTACTCCGCTGGTGGAGGCCCTGTATATACTGCATCTAAGCATGCGGGTGTCGGGATTATGAAAGAACTGGCTTACGAGCTTGCGCCTAAAGTACGAGTGAACGCGGTTGCGCCGTCAGGTATGAATGTGAATATCAAAGGCGCGGCGTCGCTGGGTCAGGAAAATGTGGGCCTGCTCGATGCGCGTGATCCTGAGAAAATTGCACGTGGCATGCCACTGAACTTCTTGCCTGAACCGGAAGACATGACAGGTTCATACGTGCTCTTGGCATCTCGTCAAAATAACCGTCCTTTGACCGGTGTGTTAATTAACGCTGAATGTGGTCTGGGTATTCGTGGTTTACGTCAGCCACGTGCCGGTTTCTTTGACGAATAAAAATCTGCTTTTAAAAATCTCCCCTTACCCCTCTTTATAAAAGAGGGGGAAAATCTCCCTCCTTTTTAAAGGAGGGTTGGGGAGGATTTAAGTCTTCCTTCTAGGAGTCTCTCATGGCCGTTAAACTTATTTGTGCATCGCACAGTCCTTTAATGGAATTTGCTTCACCTCAAGATCAATCAAAAGAGCAAAAAGTTCGTGCTGCTTTTGAAAAACTCTCTGCTGAAGTAAAAGCTTACGACCCAACCCTGATCATCACTTTTGGTCCAGATCATTTTAATGGTTTCTTCTATGACCTGATGCCAAGTTTCTGCGTCGGTATTCGTGCCAAAGCTGCAGGTGACTGGGATTATGGCAAGGACAATGACCACATTGATGTACCTGAAGACAAGGCATTAGATCTGGTTCGACGTGTACTGGATGAAGGCGTAGATGTTGCCTACTCATACCGTATGCAGGCCGACCATGGCGTGACTCAGCCCTTACATTTCCTGTGTGAAGGCAAACTTGACCGTTATCCAACGATTCCAATTTTTATTAATGGCGCTGCAGCACCGATGCCAACCACCAAGCGTACCATCGCTTTGGGCCGTGCTGTGGGTCAATACATCAAGTCTTTAAACCTTGAAAATGAGCGTGTGCTTGTTTTAGGTACTGGTGGTCTGTCACATGATCCACCTACACCACAAATGGGTGCAGTACTACCAGAAGTGGAAGAGTTCCTGATTGCAGGTCGTTATCCAACGCCTGAAGCACGTCATGCACGTCAATCCAAGATTATTGCAGTGGGTCAAAAGCTGGCAGCAGGAGATACGTCAGTTGCCGTGCCTTTGAATGCTGAATGGGATATTGCCCTGCTAGAAACCTTCAAGCATGCTGATTTTGCAACATTAGAAGCGATGACTGAAGCTGAAATCCGCCATGATGGTGGTCGTGGTGGTCAGGAAGTCCGTTCTTGGATGGCTGCCTTCGCTGCCTTAAGCGAAATGGGTGAGTATGAAATGACCACACATTGCTATGAAGACATCAGCGAATGGATTGCCGGCTTCGGTATCGTATCTGCAGAGTTAAAAGGTTAAGAAAATGAGCAACGTAAACAACATCGTGATCGTGGGTGCTGGCCAGGCAGGTGCGAGCGCAATTTTAGAACTTCGTGGCAACAAGTATGAAGGCAAAATTACCTTAATTGGTGATGAAAGCCATCTTCCTTATGAGCGTCCACCGTTGTCTAAAGATGTGATTCTAAAACCTGAAGAAACCAAGATCGAAATCCTGTCGGAACAGAAACTGGCAGATTTAGGCGTAGAAACGATTCGCGGCAATGGCGTAGCGAAAATTAATGCCGAAGCGAAAACGGTTGAACTCCTGAACGGTGATGTTGTTGCTTACGACAAGCTCTTGCTTGCAACAGGTGGTGCCGCGCGCCGTTTGCCTAATTTCGATGCTTTGGGCAAACACGTCTATACCCTGCGTAACTTGGAAGATTCACAGGCACTGGTGCCTGTACTTCAAGCCGGTCGCCGTATCATCCTGATCGGTGGTGGCGTGATTGGTCTTGAGTTGGCATCATCTGCACGTTACAAAGACTGTCAGGTGACTGTGATCGAAATGGGTCCGATGGTTATGGGTCGTTGTTCACCACAAATCCTGAGCGAATTCCTGCTAGAGCAGCATCGTCAAAACCAGGTCGATGTGCGTCTTGAAACCAAGATTACAGATTGCCGTTTAGATGGTGAAGAAGTCGTGGTAACGCTGGAAGGCGGTGAAGAACTGCGTGCTGATGCTGTAGTTTACGGAATCGGAATCGTGCCAAATGCACAGCTTGCGCTAGATGTAGGTCTGGATGTTGATGTTGCGATCAAAGTGAATGAACACTGCCAAACCTCGAATGCTGATATTTATGCAGCGGGCGATGTTGCGACCCAGTTACGTGACTGTGGCAATCACCGCCGTGTGGAAACCTGGGAAAATGCCAACCTTCAGGCAGGCATCTTCGCGCGTCACGTGATGGGTGTGGAACATCCGAAAGCCAATCCGGCCTGGTTCTGGACGGATCAGCTGAATATCAACTTCCAGTTTGTCGGCGATATGGCCGCAGCTGAATGGCATATCCGTGGTGAAATGGATGCAGCCAAAGGTGCAGACAATTCATTCGTGATGTACGGTGTGACTGATGGTCAGATCGTTGGCGGGATTACCGTGAATGCAGCCAAAGAAATGCGTCATTTGAAAAAAATGATCAGCAAAAATACGGCGTTTGATGTTGAAAAACATTTAGATATCGCGCAAGACTTACGCAAAATTGCTTAAGTCGTATTGAGATATCTTGGGACAGACCTATGTTTTGCATAGGTCTGTTTTTTATGCACGAAACTTGATGAATTTATCAAAAATTAAAACTTCATCTCAGCATGAATTCGCTATACGCTATTTTTGAAGTTGCTGATCCAGAACTTCTTGGCCTCGTTTAGGAGACTTATGAGTTCTTCATCTTCATTGCCGGTCACGGCAAGTATTTACGCTTTATTGGTGCTGATCTGGGCGGCAACGCCACTGGCGATTGTCTGGAGCGTGGCCGAGATTCACCCGATGTGGGTGCTGATCATTCGCTATTTTGGTGCCTCGATTATTGCGTTGTTCCTGCTGAAGATCATGCGCGACCCGCTGCCTTTTGACCGCACTTCAATGAAAAGTTATCTGGCAGGCAGTTTGAATTTAATCGGTGCGCAGCTGTTTATTTATCTGGCGGCCAATTATCTGACCTCAGGTTTGATGGCGCTAATTTTTGGTTTTTCACCGCTGATCGCTGGTTTGATCGGGCATATGATTTTAAAAACCCATAAACTGATCTGGCTGCAATGGCTCGGCATGGCAGTGGCCGTCGCCGGTTTATGTTTTGTTTTTGCCGACTCGGCAGACAGCAAGATCAATCCCTGGGGGGTGGTGCTGATGCTGATCAGTATGGTGTCTTATATCAGCTCGATCTTCTGGGTTAAGCAGATCAGTGCACCCTTGAGTCCGATGTCGCAAGCGACGGGTTCATTGCTGGTCTCCGCGGCTGGTTCACTCGTTTTAGTACCGTTTATCTGGCAACATATTCCCACTCAGTTGCCTGGCACACAGGCCATGATCGGTTTTGTATTTACCATGATCATGTCCTCGATTGTGGCAATGCTGTGTTATTTCTGGCTGATTCGCCGTCTAAATGCTTCGACCGTCTCATTGAGTAATGTGATGACGCCGGTGATCGCTCTGGTATTGGGAGCAACCTTAAATCATGAAATTATCAGCAGTCATGCTTTTGCGGGAATTGCCGTGGTGATGTTCGGGATCATCATGTATTTCTGGAAAGAGTGGCGCGAGCAGTATTTTTCCAAGCATTAAAACTGTAAAAATCAAAAGGGCGAAAGCCCTTTTATTATTTTAGTGGAGAGTAAAGTGATTCAACAACGTGAGAGATCACGACTAAGCAACAATTTGTAAAACAACTTTCAAAAATAAATGATTAAGATTTTGATACATAAATCATTCAAGCTTGCACAAGCTTATTTAGGACAGTATCAGGATGTCTGAATCCAATAAAATCGTAGTTTATGCAGCCTTGTTTGGTAATTTGGCGATTGCGTTGGTTAAATTTGTTGCGTCCTATATAACCAATAGTTCTGCCATGTTCAGTGAGGCAATTCATTCTGTAGTAGATACCTTGAATGAAATTTTACTGTTGTATGGCATGAAAAAATCAGAAAAACCGGCAAATGCCAAACATCCTTTTGGTTATGGGCGTGAACTGTATTTTTGGGCTTTTATTGTGGCACTGATGGTTTTTGCCTTGGGTGCGATTGTGTCCATCTATCAAGGGATACAGCATATTCTTCAACCTGAAGTCATGCAGGATCCATTGATCAATTATATTGTGCTGGGTCTGGCGATTCTTTTTGAAGGATTTTCATGGTCAGTGGCTTTAAAAACCTTTCGTAAACAAAAGGGAAATCTGGGATATTTTGAAGCCTTTCGACACAGTAAAGATCCAACGACCTTTACCGTGTTATTTGAAGATACTGCCGCCCTGGTCGGCTTGGTGATTGCTCTAGTCGGTATCTTTCTGGCGCATCAACTGAATATTCCTGAATTGGACGGTGCCGCATCGATTTTAATTGGTATCGTGCTGGCAGTATCTGCCTGGTTTCTGGCACGTGAAACCAAAGGTTTGTTACTGGGTGAAACGGCAGATCCAAAACTGCGTGAAGATGTATTGAACATTGCTCAACAGGATGCGGCAGTTTTCAGTGCCAATGGGGTGTTGACTGAGCAGATGGGGGCTCAACAAGTCATTGCATCATTGAGTCTGGAATTTAAAGATGATTTAACTTCTGATGAAATTGAAGCCTGTGTCAACCGGATCGAAGCACAGATTAAACAGCTGCATCCGGAAATTATTGCTTTATTTGTGAAGCCGCAAACCAAGGCCGTATGGCTGGAACGAACTCAAGGTCGTGTATAAAGATCTAAAAATCGCTTGAGGCCGGTATTTTGACCTCAACTTGGCTCTTTAGCATACTCAATGTGATGATACCGATAATATTCTGGATAGCGAGTATAACTCCGTCCTGAAATCATCAATAGCAAACATACCTTGTCAGCATGAGCCTATAAATTTTTAGTATCATTTTGTATTTTTAGACAGAAGGGTACGAGCAATATTTTTCTAGATAATCCAAGGCTTCAGCCAGCCATAAGGCCGATGAAATGCCATTTTTTTGCTAAAAATAACAAAAACATACATGATTTCCTGTGACGGATTTCATACTATGTTGCAGTGTGCCTGTTTTTAGTTTGTATGCTCATTAAAAGATGCACCGCTTGACCATTTCAAGAGGTTGTTGTCTTGCATATAGCGAATAATAAATAGTGGATGTTTATGCAAGATCTTCTCAAAACTAAAAAATTCCAGTTAATCACGGAATCCAGTTGGAAACATCTCTGGTCTAAGCCAGTGTTTGAGTATCTGCATTCAGATCATTTCGACGGAAAACAGTTTCGTAATCTTGAGCATGCATCTCTATCGCGTGGTCGCTTTGATTTATACAAATGGCTCATTACCCGAAAATCCAAAACCTGGAATGTTAATCTTGATGAAGAGCGTGCCGAGTTTTTTTCTCGTCCACGCGCATTGCCACAGCAGCGTCCAGATGCAGCTCTGGATGACTGGCAAGTCTGGTTTATTGGTCACGCAACCACATTAATTCAGATCGGCCCCTATAACTTCCTGACCGATCCGGTTTGGGCTGAATATGCCAGTCCATCGGCTTCTACAGGGCCGCAGCGGGTCATTCCGGCTGGCATTGCCTTGGATGAATTACCTCAGATTGATGCCGTACTGCTCAGCCATAACCATTATGATCATATGGATCTGGCTAGTCTGGAATGGCTGCACAACACTTTTGAGATGCCTATTTATACTGGTCTGGGTAATGCCTGGTATTTGCCAGAACATTATACCGTGCATGAAATGGACTGGTGGGAAAGTGCCTTTTTTGAAGAGATCCGGATTGTCTATACGCCGGCTCAACATGCCTCAGGGCGCGGCATGCGCGATCAGAACTGCGCACTCTGGGGAGGCTTTTCTTTATTATATGGCAAGGAACATTGTTTCTTTGCCGGAGATAGTGGCTACGCCTCACATTTTAAAGAAATTCGTAAGCGTCTGGGTGCACCGCGAATTGCTTTACTTCCAATTGGAGCGTATGAACCGCGTGAACTGATGCGCGCGATCCATATGAATCCGGAAGATGCCTTTCATGCCCATCATGACTTACAGGCTAAATGTTCACTGGCGATTCATTACCGTACTTTTCAGCTCACGGATGAAGACCGGGATGCACCGGAACATGAGTTGCATGAGATCATCAAGCATTCTTCCAAGTTGATTAATCCGTTTTATTGCATACGTGAAGGCAAACGGATTATTGTCTAAATGTTTTACTCTGTTCCTGTTGGATGAGTTGAATGGTTAATACGGACAGCTTCTTCCAGAAAATGGCGTTTATTTTCGCTGGATGGAATCAGGCAATACTCGGTTTTGCCAAATAACCTGTAACGATTTAAAGCAACCACACGATACAGAAAGTCGCGGATAAAACGCGGAACCAAATAACCTGCGCTCATTAAATTAAAAGGAAAACCGAGATGCTGCAGTACTTTCAGCAAGGCAGTCGATTCGGTATAGAGTGTGCCATCTTGAATGACGAGCATCGTGGTGTAATGTTCAGTGGGCATCTGATAATGTTCGAGCAGAGCTGTACCTAAAGGCGATTGGGCGGAAACCAGTTTAAACTGAATCTTTTTATCGTATTTAATCAGAAACCGTGTCCAGCCATTGCAGATTACGCAAACAGCATCAAATAAAACAATGTCGTGTTGTTGAATGATGTCTTCAATATTTGGATGCATTGTTGTATTTCTTTTTGTGCCAGCTTGTTTCTATAGTGCTTGATGCTGCAATAAAAAACCACCCGAAGGTGGTTTCTATACATGTCTAAACTGGCTTAGAGAAAGCTAGGCAAACCTTTGGCTGGATCGCTTTCACGTGCTGCTTGGGCATCTGCTACAGTCATACCTAAGGCCTTAGCAACGCCTTGCCCATAAGCTGGATCGCAAGCGTAACAGTTGCGGATGTGACGGTATTTAATGAAATCTAGCGCATCACCCATCGCTCCGGCCGTGTTATTAAACAGAGCCTGTTTCTGCTGGTCATTCATCAGGTTGAACAGGGCGCGTGGCTGGCTGAAGTAATCATTGTCATCTTCACGGAAATCCCAGAAATCGGCATCACCGGTGATTTTCAGTGGAGGCTCTCTGAATTCCGGTTGTTCCTGCCACTGGCTAAAACTGTTCGGCTCGTAATGTGGCAATGAACCATAGTTGCCATCCATGCGGCCTTGACCATCACGGCGGTTCGAATGTACAGGACAACGTGCAGCATTGACTGGAACCTGTGAATGATTCACGCCAACACGGTAACGCGCTGCGTCGGCATAGTTCACTAAACGTGCCTGTAACATACGGTCCGGTGAGTAGCTGATGCCCGGTACAAGATTACTTGGTGCAAAGGCTGCCTGTTCTACATCCTGGAAATAGTTTTCCGGATTGCGGTTCAGTTCGAATTCACCGACTTCAATCAGTGGATAATCGCCCTTTGGCCAGACTTTGGTCAGGTCAAATGGATGATAAGGCACTGTTTCGGCTTCCAGTTCCGGCATGATCTGAACGTACATTTTCCATTTTGGATAGTCACCACGTTCGATGGCATCAAACAGGTCGGTCTGGCTGCTTTCACGGTCTTTGGCGATCAAGTCTGCAGCTTCAGCATCGGTCAGGTTCTGGATGCCTTGCTGGGTACGCATATGGAATTTTACCCAGAAGCGTTCATTTTTGGCATTGATAAAACTGAAGGTGTGACTGCCAAAACCATGCATATGACGGTAACCGGTCGGAATCCCGCGGTCGGACATGACAATGGTCACTTGATGCAAAGCTTCAGGCAACAGTGTCCAGAAATCCCAGTTATTGGTGGCGCTGCGCTTGTTGGTTTTCGGGTCGCGTTTGACTGCTTTATTCAGGTCAGGGAACTTGCGCGCATCCCGCAGGAAAAACACCGGGGTGTTATTGCCGACCAGATCCCAGTTGCCTTCTTCAGTATAGAATTTTAAGGCAAAACCGCGAATATCGCGTTCCGCATCGGCCGCACCACGTTCACCCGCCACTGTTGAGAAACGGGCAAACATTTCGGTTTTTTTGCCGACTTCAGAGAAAATTTTAGCGCGGCTATATTGGGTAATATCATTGGTCACGGTAAAGGTACCAAAAGCACCTGAACCTTTGGCATGCATACGACGCTCTGGAATCACTTCGCGGACAAAGTTGGCCAGTTTTTCATTCAGCCATAAATCCTGGGCAAGTAAAGGTCCACGCGCACCTGCCGTCATACTGTTCTGGTTGTCGACCACAGGGGCACCAGCTTCAGTGGTCAGGTGGGTGACAGGGCATTTTTTAAAATCTTGGCTCATCTTTCCTCTCCAAGTTTTGAATATCTTATGTCGTTTACCTAGTATTCATAAAATATTGAGATATATGCTAATCAGATCAGGTTTCGCTATATTTACAATATCTTTAAATAAAGGGTGTTACAGCACAAAACGGAATTCAGGGTATAATTGAGTTAGCTCACTCAAAAAATATTTTTAAATTTAATAAAGTTTAAAATTAAATGGTTACTCTTAAAAAGTAACGGGTTTTCCACTCTGTGACAATAGACTTCCGTCATAAATCAAAAAACGTACAATTTATTTGATCTTAAATTAATCAGCAAAATTATTTAATTCAAGAGATAATCCTTGGATGAAATTCAAAGATATTCAAAAATTATCAAACGTTAAGTTTCGTAGGCTTACCGGTGTTAGTTGGGCTACATTTAACCTCATGTTGGCCGAGCTAAATAAGCATTTACCTCGTCATATTGGTAAAGGACGACCGCATAAATTACCGTTGGAAGATCGTTTGCTCTTATGTATAGAATATTGGAGAGAATATCGAACATTTTTCCATCTTGGTATGAGTTACGGTGTATCTG